>JBOFEN010000098.1:0-10590 GCA_051648105.1 Bacteroidales bacterium | reverse complement strand
TCCGAAAGAAAATCCTCACTACTTACCCTCACTGTCTCCCGCTTTGATTCGCTTGCAAATAGGCTCGTTGATAGTAATATCTGAAGTGAAAGAATAAGTAGATACTTGAACATACGATACAAAATAGTTATAGATAAGTGCTTTAGGTGTTGAACTAAAAAGCAAAGATACCTATTATATGAATAATAGGGGAATAAAATATGCAAATAAACAATACAATAGTATAGCAGAGAGGGCTGAAGTATCACATAATGACACCTCAACCCTCAAAGAATATTACATTGCAGCAAACTATCTTTTTATAAACTTCATGCCCTTAACGCCATCTCTCCCCTTTAGAAGTAATAGATATGTGCCATTTGGCAAATCAGAAACTCCTAATCTCTCGTGGTACGTACCCATAGGCAGAGATCCTAGATGAGCAGCCTTACAAAGATTACCCGACAAGGAGTATACGTAGATCGACATAGGCGACTCCTTGTAAAGATCAAACTTTATACTAAGCTCATCATATACAGGGTTAGAAAGAAGCACCACTCCCTGTATTGTTGATGACGATGGAATAGAGACCTCCTGATCGCTCTCTCCATACTTAGCCTTCATATCACGCCACAATATTGAGTGATTTCCACTATCCATACCTGCATCATTTAGCATGAAATAGAGCTTCTCAAAGCTTAGTGGATACTCATCAAAGCCTAGCTTCTGACCGCTAGAGTTTAATAGTGGTATGCGCAATGTAGTTAGTTCATCACCCTGAGGCAGATCTACATTATAGCTCCAAGATCGAGACTCCTTTTGATTACTCAGATGAATCAGTAGACTCTTTGTTGAAACACCACCTGTATTGAGTGTAACAAGAAGCGTATCAGGCTGTCCCTGAAACTCTATAATCTTAGTTAATGAGAGATTGGAGGCTCTCCCCTTAGTGAAATCAAAACTCATATTAGCCCCACATCCCCACTCCTGCGGCAGACCACTCTCTGTGAGTGTGAGATTTTTGATATTGGAAGTGCCAGAGATATTGAATGATTGATGATCCTTAAACTCCTCAACCGTATGTACACCCTCAAGTATCTCCACCCTAACCACTATCTCATCGACCATACCCTCAAGTGTGGCCGTCAAGCTTGTTCGTCCATTCTTCAAACCAGTGATAATACCATTATCTATGCTACAAATTGAAGGGTCCTCGAGACTCCACTCTATAGCTTGTCCATCTAGTTCAAAGCTCTTCTTATTAAAAAAACCTACTATCGAAAGAGGGTGAGCATCTTTACCCACAACAACATTCCTTGTATCAATGGTAAAACTATCCGGCTTCTCAACCCTAACAGTCAACTCCCTAACTATACCATTGAAAGAGGCTTTTATCTTATCATCCTGATTACCCGAAAGAGCCACATAGCTAGAGCCATCTATCAAACCAGCCTCAGGTAAACTATTTGTTAGATCAACCCCTTGAATAGCTTTATCAATAAGATCTCCATATTGATTAAAACCCAATATTGGAATTAGCGTTTTGGCACCAGCAATGGTACGCAAGATCGTCTGGTTGAAAGAGATCTCTGATATATTATCATCCGATGGAGCAATGGAGATAGCGTGAAAACTATCCATAACGATACGCTCGCTACCATCCGAAGGTACATTCATCGTCTTGTCATTGACCACCATCGTTGTTGAACCACCGCTATCAAAGTTCACCACATCAGAGGCACCATCAGCAACAAGGTAACCAGCAATCTCCAAACAACTACTACCCACACTGCGAGAGCTACGCCCATCGAGAGCTAGAAGGTAGATAGTCTTACCATCCTTAGATACTCCAGCCATAGTATGCGGAGCTACCTCCTTCTCACGCCCCCCTTCAAAGTCATTATACTCACCTTCGTGAAAGTGCCCATCCTTGACAATGCTTGGATATCCATGGAGTGCTTGAAGGATATTTGGTCCAGGAGTCCCAAACGTTGACTCAACCAAACGTTGGTCTATATGAATAATATCACCCACCTTAACCACCCCCTTTGCCTGCGAAGCCTTAGTTGATTGGAAAAATAGTACATATTCACTCTCTGAGCTCTGAAGTGGGGAGTCACTCGTCTCTAAGACTTCACACCCCACAGGCTCACCATTAATAAGAAACTCTCCTTGAGGTCTTATCTTCACATAGAACCCCTCTTTGCTTAGCATCAAGCTATTGTACTTATTAAATAGGAAGCACTGCTCACTGCCAGGGCCTGTATAACCCGCATTGAAGAAGTCTATCTTCATCTTTGTCTGGTCGGCAAAGATCACCTGTGACTCTTGTTTGGGTGATATCACATAAGCACGTTTAAGATTATCTATTACAATAGCCGAGCGACCCCAACCGCCACCATGCATAATCTCACCATTACGGGCATTCATCCCTATGCAGTTATGGTTAGTTGTAAAGTCATAGAAGTCGTGATTGACAGCGGCAATTACTTTGTGCTCTTGATAACTATTGCTTCTAGTTTGTGATAGAGTTGTCTCGCGTGTGCGATCGGGAACTCTATTGTTTGACTGATACTGCTCCATCCTATTGTAAGGATTGTTCATATCAACCTTCGTAATGTATAGATGAAGTGGTTTACTTGGAAAGTGGATATGAGTGTAGTATGTTCCTGGTCCTACTTGATAGTGTGCTAGCGTATCGGGTGCTCCCCAATTGGGCATTGGTGGAACTTCAGCTCCAGCTGCTAGAGTGGTACATCCGATAAGAGCAAGGAGTACTCTCTCTCTTGTTATGAGTTTCATTCGTAGTATTATATTGTGATTAATAGTGTTACATAAGAACTTCTGCATAGTATCTACTCCCCAAATATATCCTACAATATACTCGATATGATTAAAATTAAGACTATTATCACCACGAGAACTATATTTAACTAATAAGGGTTGGCTATCTATATATTTAGCAGTTAATATATGTACAAATACACAAACTGATCATAACCAATAATAACTCTACCCCTTTACAAGCAGCTATCTAATCTATGTTCAAACTACAACTATAAATAGCTCAGGTGGGAACTCCAAAAGTACGTACGTATTTGGACCAATATACGTACGTACTTTGTTGGAAATACGTACGTATTCTGAGTGAAATACGTACGTATTTTTAGAGTTACTCTCTAGCAACTCACAACTCACTAACATACAAATAGATAAAGAAGCACCAACAAGCATATAGATCGATAGTTTCTCAAGGTAATAAGGATAGAAAAATCCCCCAAACAGGAGAGTTGTAAAACTCCTCTATTTGGGGGATTAGATATATCAACCTAGTAGATATGAACTACTAATTAATAGAGACTGTGACAGGTGATCTAAGCTCCTGGCTATATTTTGAGAGGTAATCAACCCACTCTTGGAAAGAGTTGAATCCCCATCTGCTCCATCCGAAGCCAAAATAGTATGTAGCAGTAGCTCCTGCATCAACAGGGGTGGTAGCAAGAAGGTGTCCCTCCATCACTCCCGCCTGCTTGAAGAAGGTAGGAGATACAAGTCCAAGGTAGGTGGTACCCCACTCTTGTGTTGGCACATCTTGTTGTGCCACGAAGAAGTGGTTGTTATCTACATATACAGAGTCGCCTTGCGGACGCTTAGCTAAACCAGCAGCCACGTCCATAGGCTTAGCCCCTTGGTAGTAAACCTCCATCTTAGCTAGCTGTGAGCCAGCGTCGATAGATACTCTACGCACCTCCACCACTGAATCACCTTGAACAAAAAGCTTGTTGTAGGTTAGCTCGAATGTGCTTCTCAAAGGACCATTATCAAGGATTTTGTAAGAGGCATAGTTCTCACCAAGGATAAGCGAGCCATCAACGAAAGGTGCAGCAGCACCAGCACCAAGTGTGCGTCCTACTTTGTAGTAGTCGCAACCGTCACCATAGTCGTTGTGGTAGTCTTTTCCTTCAACCTCTTGCCTGTAGTACCACTTGTCGATAATAAGCGAGTCGCCTCTTTTTGTCCATGCATCGAATCCGTTGCTTGGTCCGTCGATAGGCTTCAGAGCAGGTCCATATGCACGGAATGCCACTCTGTCGTTCTCCCAAGCGAAGTCATCCTTACGTTCGGGAACGAAGCGAGCAAAGGTTTTGGATGTGAATATCTCTGGGCTACCCACTTGAAGCTTAAAGCTTTTTGTCTGGGCTGAATCAAGAGAGGTTTGAAATATCAGCTTAATTGGGTTCTCGCTCCCTTCAGTGATTAACTGATAAGGAAGTTGATTGCCACTATTGTCTAATATAACGATCTGTTCTCCTTGAGTCAGGTTGATTCTACTCTTTATGCTGTCCCAGCTTATCTCCACAGTTTGATGCTCTCTGGAGAAAGGAGCACTATTTGATACAGATATCTCAAGAGCCTTCTGATTGCAAGATGCAAGTAGAAGTGCTGCTGAGAATATTGTTACTAGCTTTCTCATTGTGCTATATTATTTAGGTTGTTTCCCTATGTATGCCAAGATACCACCATCGACGTAAAGGATGTGACCATTCACGAAGTTTGATGCCTCAGAGGCTAGGAAGATAGCTGGTCCTTGAAGGTCAGCTGGAACACCCCATCTAGCCGCAGGCGTTCTGCCGATTATGAATGTGTTGAAAGGGTGACCCTCTTCACGAAGTGGTGCGGTCTGTGGTGTAGCGATGTAACCTGGACCAATACCATTGACCTGAATGTTGTGCTCAGCCCACTCACAAGCAAGGTTTTTTGTAAGCATCTTCAAACCGCCCTTAGCAGCAGCGTAAGCCGAAACTGTCTCGCGACCAAGTTCAGACATCATCGAGCAGATGTTGATAATCTTACCACCACCTTTAGCTATCATACCTTTAGCAACAGCTTTAGACATAATGAAAGGTCCGTTGAGGTCTATATCAATGACTTGACGGAAGTCTGCGGCACTCATCTCGATAGCAGGTATACGCTTGATGATACCAGCGTTGTTTACAAGTATATCTATAACACCTACCTCTTGTGCAATCTGAGCTATAGCAGCCTCAACAGCCTCCTCATTTGTAACGTCAAAAACGTAACCTTTGGCATCTATACCTTTTGTTTTATACTCAGCTTCGGCTGCACGAACAGTCTCCTCTTTAAGGTCGTTGAAGACGATTCTTGCACCAGCCGATGCTAATGCTTCAGCAAGTGCCATACCTATACCATATGATGCGCCTGTAACCAAGGCTATCTTACCCTCTAGTGAAAATGGCTGAAAATTCATATACTGTATTTTATTAGTCTGTTTAGTAATTGATTATACTCTTTGGTAAGAGTTATTAGCGAAGCTCTGTGTGCTTGTAGAAGTCTTGATCACCATAGTCAAGGTTCTCTCCGCCCATCCCCCAGATGAAGGTATAGTTTGATGTAGCAGCAGCCGAATGGATAGACCACTCAGGAGATAGTACAGCTTGGTCGTTGTTCATCCATATGTGGCGAGTCTCAGTAGGTTCACCCATAAAGTGACACACTGCTTGAGCCTCAGGAACCTCAAAGTAGAAGTAAGCTTCCATGCGACGGCTGTGTGTGTGAGCTGGCATTGTGTTCCATACTGAACCTGCTTTTAGCTCAGTCATCCCCATTTGAAGTTGACAAGTCTCAACTACTTCGCGAACGATCATCTTGTTTATGCAGCGGTGGTTTGAAGTCTCAAGAGCACCAAGCTCCATAACAAGAGCGTCTGACTTAGTGATTTTTTTATCTGCACACGTTTTGTGGGCTGGAGCAGAGTTGAAGTAGAATTTGGCTGGGTTAGCTGAATCAAGGCTCTCGAAAGTAACCTCTCTATCACCTGCTCCTAGGTATAGTGCCTCTTTATAGTTTAGTTCGTAGCTCTGACCACCAACTACAACACGCCCTGCACCCTGACCAACGTTGAAAATACCAAGCTCACGACGGTGTAGGAAGTTTGGTGCTTTAAGTGGGTCTATTGACTCAAGAGTTAGAGTCTCACCACAAGGCATTGCTCCACCGACGATCATTCGGTCATAGAGTGAGTAAACCATGTTTACTTCGTTAGCGGTGAATAGGGTTTCGATTAGGTGTTCTTTTCTTAGACGCGCTGTGTCGTACGATTTTGCATCTTGTGGATGTGATGCGTAACGGAGTTCGTAGTTTGTTTTCATACTCAAAGAGTGATTATGTTAGTTGTTTATACTGTTTATCTCTAAATGTTCGTCTACTCAAGGCAGTGAACAAACGTTTGCACAAAAGTAGAAAATAAAAGAAACTAAACAAATGATAGGTGGAAATATCGAATGAAATAGTTTCTATAAAGTGTGCTTAGCGGTAAGTCTACTCCCCTTTTTTGAGAGAAGAGCCACGTACAACAAGCCTTGGAGATAGTTTGATATGATGAGTTAGCCTATCTTGACTCTTCTGTTCCATCTGCTCGAAAAGTATCTCGGCAGCCTTACTACCCATCTCTTTACTAAAGAGATCAACAGAGGTAAGTCCTGGATCGGAGAAATCGTCGAAGGATTCATTCGCAAAACCCACTATGGCTATATCCTGTGGAATGCGATAACCATTCTTTTTGAAACTAAGCATCATACCCATTGCAGAGAAGTCTCCCGCTGAGTAGACAGCATCTGGTTTCTCATCAAGGTTCATGTAGTACTCCGCAGCACGCTCTCCAGTACCTAATGTGATGGTATTCGGAACAATCCACTCCTCGACAATAGGTAGATTGTTGTCAATTAGTGCCTGTTTGTAGCCGTTAAGTCGGTTGCGGTATACACTCAGAGTGAGTGGTCCAGCAAGGTGACCAATACGTTTGCATCCTTGTTCAATAAGGTGAGTTACGGCTTGGTATGCCCCTTGATAGTTATCTACCTCAACTTTACTAACTGGCAACTCCTCTGGGATACGGTCAAAGAAGACAATAGGTATACCTTTGTTGATAAAATGGTCAAAATGTTTGTAGTCCGTTGTCTCAGCGGCAAGAGATACAGCAATGGCATCAACCTTCTTGGCTTGTATGGCCTTTATCACTGCCTTCTCTTTTTGGTAGCTCTCATTTGACTGAGAGATAATAACATTATAACCCTTATCGAATGCAATGCTCTCTATACCACCTATGCAGCTTGCGAAGAACTTACGGTCAATACGAGGGACAACGACTGCAAGGACGAAGCTTTTGCCTGTTCTTAGTTGATGAGCAGCTGAGTCGGGATGAAAGTTTAACCTCTCGGCCAACTCTCGTACTGCCTTCTTGGTCTTCTCGCTTATTCGCGGATGGTCTTGAAGTGCCCTAGAGATGGTCGAGGGTGTTGTGTTTAGCTCCTTAGCAAGGTCACTAATCGTTATGTTCTGTTTCTTCTGAATCACTCGCTATTAGGTTGAATTTCAAATTAATTATAAGTATTGTATATGGCTTTTTATCAATCGAACTGCTTTCTCTTAAGCTCGAAGTATCTACCTAGGTATTTCTCCCTCACTACGGGATTGTCAGCTAGCTCCTCTGCAGTACCTTGAAAAAGTATCTGTCCTTCGAAAAGCAGGTATGCCCTATCGGTGATGTTAAGTGTCTCTTGTGCATTGTGGTCAGTGATAAGAATACCAATATTCTTATCTTTTAGTTTTGCTACGATGCCTTGAATATCTTCAACAGCAATAGGGTCAACTCCCGCAAAAGGTTCATCAAGCATGATAAACTTAGGGTCGATAGCCAAACATCTAGCAATCTCAGTACGACGACGCTCCCCTCCGGAGAGTTGGTCACCGAGGTTTTTGCGTACCTTATGAAGTCTAAACTCTGAGATAAGGCTCTCGAGCTTGTCTCTCTGATACTCTTTAGACTTATCAGTCATCTCAAGTACCGATTTGATGTTGTCCTCGACAGTCATCTTACGGAAAACAGAGGCCTCCTGGGCAAGGTATCCAATACCGTTCTGTGCTCTCTTATATACAGGAAACTCAGTAATATCAAGATCATTTAGGAAGATCTTACCCTCATTGGGCTGTACAAGTCCTGTGGTCATATAGAAAGTGGTTGTCTTACCGGCACCATTTGGTCCCATAAGTCCGACAATCTCACCCTGTTTGACATTTATAGATACGTGGTTAACCACGGTTCTGTTCTTATATTTCTTGACAAGTTCTTCAGTTCGAAGTACTAAAGGTTGTTGCTCGCTCATCTGTTTGAGATCTTAATTAACTGGATTTACTACAAAAGTAGCAAAGAAATTCAACACTTCCCTTTAGTTGAAAACGAAAAAAGGGGTTTAATTGCTCTTTAGAGGGTTATATCTAGCTATTATATCAGCAGAAAGGGGTGACTCACACTGTGTGAATCACCCCTTTTTATACTATGGTATGAGAAATATCTCTCAATTAAGCACCTGCAATTTGACGAATCACAGCCATGATATCACCAGCTAACTCTTCAGCAAGCTCCATTGTAGCAGCCTCTGCGTAGATGCGGATTATTGGTTCTGTGTTTGATTTTCTAAGGTGTACCCACTTCTCTGGGAAGTCGATCTTCACTCCGTCGATATCATTTACCTCCTCTGAGCTATACTTCTGCTTAACCTCGGCTAGGATAGCATCAACATCTATCGATGGAGTAAGCTCTACTTTCTGCTTAGCTATGCTATATGCAGGGTATGTAGCCTTAAGTGACGATACTGATTGTGCCTTCTGCGCTAGGTGTGACAAGAAGAGTGCAATACCTACAAGGGCATCGCGACCATAGTGGCTAGCTGGGTAGATAACACCACCGTTACCTTCACCACCAATGATTGCATTTGTCTCTTTCATCTTAGCGACAACATTTACTTCACCAACTGCTGCTGCTGAGTAGCTCTGTGAGTGACTATTTGTAACGTCTCTTAGTGCTCTTGTAGAGCTTAGGTTAGAGACAGTATTACCTGGAGTCTTAGAAAGTACATAATCTGCAATAGAAACAAGAGTGTACTCTTCGCCAAACATAGATCCATCTTCACAGATAATAGCAAGACGGTCAACATCTGGGTCAACAACGAAACCAACATCAGCTTTGCCCTCTTTCATAAGAGAAGCAATCTCTGTCAAGTGTTCTGGCAGTGGCTCAGGGTTGTGAGGGAACTGTCCGTTTGGTTCGCAGTAAAGAGCTTCAATCTTTTTTACTCCAAGAGCCTCAAGAAGCTCAGGGATAGCAACACCACCAACAGAGTTTACGCAGTCAATAGCCACTCTGAAGTTTGCATTACGTATTGCATCAAGGTCTACAAGCTCTAGAGCAAGAACATGTTCAATATGTTTTGCTGTGTAGCTATTGTCTACTCTCTCGCTTCCAATAGCATCAACCTCAGCGAAGTCGAAATCTTCTGCCTCAGCAATCTTCAGAATTGTCTCACCCTCAACACCATTCAGGAACTCTCCTTTTTGGTTTAGAAGTTTGAGTGCATTCCACTGCTTTGGGTTGTGTGATGCAGTAAGGATAATACCACCACAAGCACCCTCCATTGTAACTGCTAATTCAGTAGTAGGCGTGGTAGCAAGTCCAATGTTAACCACATTGAATCCCATACCCATAAGAGTTCCAACAACGATGTGCTGAACCATCTCACCTGAGATACGAGCATCGCGACCTACAACAATAGTGTTGCTCTGTGATGTAGTTGTTCTTTTAATAAAAGTGGCATAAGCAGATGTAAACTTAACTATATCTAGTGGACTTAGTCCGTCGCCTACTCTTCCGCCGATAGTTCCACGAATACCGGAAATAGATTTAATTAGTGTCATAAGGGTATCTATTTATATCTTTGTTTAGTTCTTAACGATTATCTGAGTGTACTTAACATTGCCATAGTACATAGGCAGTACCGATGTAATATCACTAGTAAATCCTTGCTTAGAAGGCGCAATGATACGAACAACACCATTCTTACCAACATACTTTAGGGGGAATGCAAATGCAGCACTAGCACCTGTGTTTGTTGGGTTATTATAGGTAAATGTTAACGGGTCAGAGTTTTGAAGGTTACCTATAGAGTCCTTAGAATTATCTTTGATATAGATAACATCAGAAAGGCGTACAGATACTTGAGAGCGACCAACGGCCATAACAGAAGTATCACCCCACTCTACTACCTGAAAGTAGATACCAGTAGAGTCATGTTTGTAGAACTCTTTTTCACCAAACTGTTCAGGTATATAGTTAATGATCTTGAGATCATTCTCAGAGATAAATCTTTTGATAGCCTTTTTCTCCTCATCCAATAGCTGTGCGTAGCTCTTGTTGTCGCTACACGATGTCCCCAATACTATGCCAATAATGCAAAGCGATACAAAATAAAAAAGTTTCTTCATCTTATAATTTAATCTATTATTATACTTTGAATTAGGATCTCACTTACCACCCAAGAAATCTGGAAGCACTTTGTGGAAAAGCTCAACCCCCTCTTTGATAGATGCAAACCAAGCTCCGCCCGCTGCATTCTTGTGACCACCACCAGAAAAATATTGATTTGCTAGCTGATTGACTGCTATATCTCCTTTAGAACGTAGAGAGATCTTAACCTTTCCTACATCCTCTTTAAAAAGAGCAACACAGTCTATACCCTTAATAGTAAGAGGAACATT
>JBOFEN010000097.1:0-9480 GCA_051648105.1 Bacteroidales bacterium | reverse complement strand
ACTGAAGGTGCGAAACATCATCGTACTGGCTAACCTTATCCTTGTTGTAGTGGAAGTAGGTCTCTGACCTGTACACATCCCATTGGACATAGTTATTGTCTGTCTTAATCCTTGTTGTAGTGGAAGTAGGTCTCTGACCTATTGACCAAGCTTACAAAGCTATCGGTGGTCTTAATCCTTGTTGTAGTGGAAGTAGGTCTCTGACTATGCAAGAAAGCATGGAGAAGAGGATTCCCCTCGAGTCTTAATCCTTGTTGTAGTGGAAGTAGGTCTCTGACTCAGCAGGTGAATTTGAAAGCTTAATAAGTGTATAGTCTTAATCCTTGTTGTAGTGGAAGTAGGTCTCTGACATTGACTCCTGGTCAATTTAAAACTGAGTTCAATCTTGAGTCTTAATCCTTGTTGTAGTGGAAGTAGGTCTCTGACGGGGTGGTTTGTTGAGATAACAGACCAAGTTCAGGGCTGTCTTAATCCTTGTTGTAGTGGAAGTAGGTCTCTGACTACGAGGACGATACGACCGCACTAGCGCCAGCTTCGGTCTTAATCCTTGTTGTAGTGGAAGTAGGTCTCTGACTGCCGCTTCTTTTTTCACCCCAAGATTTGGTCTTAATCCTTGTTGTAGTGGAAGTAGGTCTCTGACTGTTTCGGCATAATTGGGGTTGTAGGACCACGATATGTCTTAATCCTTGTTGTAGTGGAAGTAGGTCTCTGACCCGTTGTGTTGCAATGCATTGTGGTTCAACAGCTTAACTGTTGATTTTAAGTCTATTTGAATGATATTAACGAAGTTTTTGTCCATGTTAACGAGCTGGATTAACTTAATAATAACCATGAATTAGCAATTGCGAACACCGTTTGGGTGTATAACTCCTACGGTAAGACATTACAAATATATAATAAAAAGTTGGTTATCCAAGCCTGGCTGCTGTGTAATTGGTTAGGGCTTCACCAAAGAGGGCGTAAATATACGCCCCTACCAATCGCAAACATAATCTGCGTGGATGATGCCATCCCCCATAAGTCGCCGTAAGTCGCCATAAGTCGCCGTAAGTCGCCGTAAGTCGCCGTAAGTCCCCAACGCCTCTTGGGGTGGTGCTATCTTTGAAGTATAATCAAGAGGACGATGTTGTCTTCTTCTAAAAACCAATTAGTTATGGCATTAAATTATTACATGGTTCAGAGAATTAACCCTACGGATCGTGGGGGAGTTAAGAAATGGTATCCTCAGGTGGAGATAAAAGGTCGTTTAGACTTTGCTGGTTTGACACAGAGGATTGCCACTGCCAGCACAGCCTCTGAGGCTGACTGCTCGCTGGTGCTAAAGGCGATGGTCAAGCAGATCATCCTGGCACTCAACGATGGGATGAGCGTTGAGATGGAGGATATAGGTACGCTCTCGATGGGTGTGAAGGCTCTTGGGGCGGAGGATATGGATGAGTGGAACACTTCGATGATCAAGAGCAAGCGTATCTTGTTCCGTCCGTGTTCTGCACTTAGGGGTGAGGCTATCAAGGTGAATCTTAACCGTGTGCTGCCGCGTGATCGCACGAAGTAACTAACCCAACTAATTATTGACCTATGATCAGAGTTTCAGATAGAGGCGTATCGCTCATCAAAGAGTATGAGGGTTTTAGTGCTAAGCCCTACGTTTGTAGTGGTGGCAAGAGAACCATCGGCTACGGCCATACAGGCAGAGGGGCTCAGGAGCTGGGGGCTAGTATCACTGAGCCTGCGGCACTAATACTTCTTCGCATTGACATCCAGAAGGTTGAGATCGAGCTTAACAGCCTCATCCGACCGCCTATGAGGCAGGGGCAGGTGGATGCATTGATCAGTCTGGCGTTTAACATCGGGTGTGAGGCACTACGAAGATCAACCCTGTTGCGCAAGCTCAATGACAACCCCGATGATCCTACTCTGGCGGATGAGTTCAGGCGATGGCACTTCTCCAATGGAGTTTCTCTCAAGGGTCTCAAGCGACGTCGCGAGGCGGAGATAGCTCTGTTCCTAAGCAGGTAAAGAGCCCTGTCTCTCTCCTCTATCTATACTTTGGTCTTATTAATTTAATCTCTATAAAGAAGATAACTATGCGAAAACTTATCAAGTCTCTAATCGAACTATTAAGGGTATTCAACGGTGCACTACCCTGCGTGCGTGACCAAAACAAGATCTATAGAGAGCTCTATGAGGAGCTCAAGGTGTTGGTCGAGGAGCAGCGCCAGGAACGTGCTCACTTTCAGAAGGAGTTGCTACGGCTGGAGAAGCTCATCAACAGGGCTTTTGAATGTGATCACAGGAGTGAGTGTCCGGTGATTGGGGGATAATAAAACAACAAAAGCGACTACCTCATTTTATGGGTGGTCGCTTTTATGATAATCTGCGGTTTATCTCATTAAACTGCTCTATTAAGAGAGAGTCTATCTTGGATATTTTATTCTCTATTTTAGGTTTCTTTTTGGAGGTAAGGTCGTATATATTATTCTTAATATCTAAATCTTCAATCAGATTATTTAGTTGGTCAATCTCCTCCTCTAGATCTTTTAGTATACGATTATCTATTTTAAAATCAGCCAACAACGTGAATGTACTTTGACGAGTTAATTGTATATTTCTGATACTTGTAGTGAGTATTGGCAATTTTATTGACTTCTGATTCCTAAGCTTCTTTTTTAGCTCACGAAAGGCGTTAAGAAGCTCAAAAAAGTGTGGCATGATGAAGTTATACCTATTGGCATTTGAGTTGACTTGCCTTCTGAGAGTAGAGGCTATGTATAACCCAACAACTATACCCAAGATGGAAAGTAGTGAGGTTACTATATTGACCTTACTATCAATTTGAAAGTATCTATATTGCAAGCTAACATAGCATACAAATATTCCGAAAAGAAAGCTTATCAAAAGTGCGTAATAATCTCTCTTATTTCTCATAAATAGCGAGTTTAATCTTATCTATATATTTAGGATACTCCTCAGAAATAAGTTCAATATTGTTCCAACATATATCATCCCCAAACTCCTCTTTCAATAGTCGGAAGGATTCATTTAAGAATGAACTAGCGTATCCATTTGTGCCGTCAAGGTCAATAGTAAGTGTTTCTCCTTTTTCTAAAGCCTCACTGAAACGAGGTTTTAAGATCTCTTCGAAGAACTCTTCACCAGAGTGTGGACCGTCGGTACGATATCTAGCTCCAGGGGTCATTGTAAAGTCTTCAGACACTTTTATCTTAGTCATAGTTATTTTGCTTTAATGGATGGTGGTGTACAGTTGAGATTAATCTCCCAAAGATAGCATGTCCCTTGGTAGGTATTTCTCAATTTCCTACCACTACTCTTATTATCAAAATCAATAAATACATCATTTGTAATCACTTTGAGATTGCAAATATAGTTATTTTTCGCGTTTTCGCATATAGTGGTTAGGCCTTTACCCCTCCACTCTAGCCCTGTTCTTGACTCATGACCTTCGTCGAAAGCAGTCTTAAGCATATCTATGTTATCCTTGAACATTGAAAAAAACCTTTTGAGCTTTGTTTGTTTAAGTGTATTTACAATACCTTTTCCATTGTCAACAAAAGAGAATATGACTCTGTTCTGATTCTCTAAATGAGAAACAGAAAGATACCATCTTACGTTACTCTTATTATCAAATGCATGATCACAACTATTTATCATCATCTCAACTAAGCATTCGTAGAGTGGAGGTAATCTGGAGGCCTCACCCCAAACTGTTTGCGTAATCTTTGGTATCTCTGCAGAAAGCTCCGTTTGAGTTGTTTTGACATCTCCTCTTTTAAGAATTGCATTTTTGGAAATTACGCAGGGATGGTTACTTTTTAGATGATCAAGGAAGCCTGAGTTTTTTATCACCTCATAAGCGGTTTGGTTAATGGGTAGATTCCCTTTAACCTTGACGCCATTTTCTCCTAGATCATTAACAACAGAGAGCAGAATGGTTATTGAGGCAATGTCTATATTGGTCACTTGACTTAGGTCTATCTTTATCACTTTATGATTTTGAGCCTCACTCTTGATTCGTGTAATTGTACTAAGGAGTTCTTCTATACCACCATCTAAAGAGAAGAGTCTGGGTATATGTATGGTATGAATATAGACTCTTCTCTTTAAGTATGGTTTCCTCCTTCTACTATAACGGTTTCTATGATTTAGAGTACGCCTAGTACACCTAAGAATGTTGAGTTTTAGCTCTTGGTGTTAACTTCTTCATAGTAGTGTAATAGTTGGTAGTAGGAGTGGTATAATAGGTAGTTAATCTAAAATGGGTGTTACACTGTTTTTATATACTCCATGCACCTTTGAGGATCATATTGAGAAAGCTGTTCTTTGATCAATGGTAGCTCATTTATAAACAATTGTATTATATTTTTAATCTCATCCATAGTGCATTCGAAAGCTTCGTTCTCAAAAACATCATATACGCAATCTTCGATTTGATAAAGTACTTCTCCATTTTCATCATAAGCTCCATAACAGAATATTTTTGATAATAGACTCCATTTAACTTCATTTTTATACGTAGTAGTGCAATCGAGAATACAAAACTCCCTTGCTTGCATTATATGTAATGATAGAATGTGAGCCCAATGATCTCTATATTTATAAGAGTTTCGTGTAGCATATTTGAGCATACACCAACTTCTAATAATTCCAAATTCTGAGGTAAAGACTTCTTTATAATTAATAGATTCAGGCTCTATTGAGCTTTTCTCTAGAACTGTTTCCTTTAGGGCTTTATTAGATTGTAGGGAATTAACATATTCCTCAAATTGCTTATGGTTATCTTGAATTAGAAGAGAGATAATGGCTAGTAACTCATCCATGAATAATTTAGCTATCTCTTCTTTCTCTTGATCTGAAATCTTTATTGCCTCTTCGAGAAGAATATTCTCAAAATATTCGACTACACAATCGAAACATACCACACTATCCATCAAGTAAAGAATAGCCTTGCTTCTAGTGGTATGAGGTGAGAATTTTTCTAGTCTTTTGGTGTCTACATCTTTTAGATTAGCTAATAGGTTTTCTGCCCAACGCTCGGAAAAAGGATGCTCTTTTTGAATTCCATATTTACATATACACCAGAGGGAAACTACTCTCTCTAATTTTTTCTGTATTTTCTTCGATAATTCTAATCCTTCGAATAATCTATGAGTGTTTTTTTTATTGAATATACTCATAACATTAGCCGCACTTGCAATTAATTCATCTCTAAAATCCATAATTAGTAAGGGTATTTTTGTTTTTATATATGCCTAATCCATAATTATCTCAATACCTCATTGCTAAGAGGTATTGAGATAATGGTTGTGCCTCCTTGGCATGGAGACACAACCATTGTCAACACTTAGTTATACACATTTCTAAATAGACTACTTAAAATTCAAATTTAAGTTTTGGCGAACGAGCAGCAAGAACTTCGTCTACACGTCCGATAGGAGTAGTTTTAGGTAAATCAAAAAGGTTATCTGGGTTCTCTGTTGCTTGTGCAAAGAGATCTTTCAGCACTTGTATTGCATTGTCGAGAGTCTCTTTTGACTCTGTCTCTGTTGGTTCGAACATCATAGCTTCCTTAACGATAAGTGGGAAGTAGATAGTCGGAGGGTGTATGCCATTGTCAAGTAGGCCTTTGGCTATGTCTAGGGCTCTAACTCCAGTGGCTTTATTAATCTCTTGTGCGCTTAGTACGAACTCGTGCATACAAGGAGTTGTGTACTCCTGTGAGTAGAGTTCGGCTAGTGCTTTGTTTAGATAGTTGGCATTAAGTACTGCCATCTCTGAGGCGTGCTTGAGTCCATCTCCACCGAGTGTCATGATGTAGCACAGGGCACGAAGGCATACAAGGAAGTTGCCATGGAATGCTTTGACTTTGCCAATGGATAGTGTTTTGACTTGTTCGCCTTCGCGATATCCAAGGTTGGTCTGAGGGAGGAATGGTGCTAGAATCTTCTTGCACCCTATTGGTCCGGCACCTGGTCCGCCACCGCCGTGAGGCGTGGAGAATGTTTTGTGAAGGTTAAGGTGGACGATATCAAATCCCATGTCTCCTGGGCGTGTTATGCCCATTATGGCGTTTAGGTTTGCTCCGTCGTAGTATACAAGTCCACCGGCTTGGTGTATGATGTTTGTTATCTCGAGTATGTTTTTCTCGAATGCACCCAGAGTGTTTGGATTTGTAAGCATCAGGGCTGCTGTGTCGCTGCCAACGGCAGCTCTAAGAGCTTCAAGATCTACGAATCCGTTTTCGTCTGATGGTATATTTACTACTTCGAAACCAGCCATAACAACGCTTGCAGGGTTTGTGCCGTGGGCCGAGTCAGGGATGATCACCTTTTTGCGGTCGAAGTCGTTGCGTGAGTGGTGGTATGCTCTGATCATCAGCAGTGCTGTGAACTCGCCGTGAGCACCAGCAGCAGGTTGGAAGCTCATAGCGTCCATGCCTGTAACCTCACAGAGTGATCTGTTTAGGTCTTTATATACGTCTATACACCCTTTTACTGTATGTAGAGGTTGGAGTGGGTGAATGGCAGCGTATCCTTCGAATTGTGCTACCTCTTCGTTTAGTTTTGGGTTGTACTTCATAGTACAAGATCCCAGAGGATAGAATCCTGTCTCGACACCGAAAGCACGACGACTTAGTCCGATGAAATGGCGCATAAGGTCAATCTCAGCTATCTCTGGTAGTCGAAGTTCTGATGCTCTCTTGTATGATGGTTCGAAAAGAGGAGTCTCTAGTGGGGGTAGTTCGAAGTTGCTTCTCCCCGCTTTTGATCTTTCAAATATTAGTTTCATATCTTGAATGGATATTAGAGGGGTTATTATTAAGCTTTCATCTCGCTAAGGATTGATACAAGAAGATCCATCTCTTCGCGAGTGTTCATCTCCGTAGCGCACCAAAGGATCTCGTTCTCGTTGATAGGTAGTCCGCCAAGGATGTTGTGCTCTTCGAGCTTGCTAACAATCTTTTGAGCTGACATTGTTGACTTGGTGACGAACTCGTGGAAGAACTCTCCTTTGTATAGAAGTTCGAAGCCTTGTATCTCCATTAGTCGTGCAGCAAGGTAGTGTGCGTTTGAGCTACAGTGTCGTGCCACTTGTTTTAGTCCTTCGCCACCAACGGTTGATAGGTAGACTGTTGCTCTGTAGGCGCAGTGTGCTTGGTTTGAGCATATGCTAGAGAGTGATTTCTCGCGCTTGATGTGTTGCTCTCGCGCTTGCAGTGTAAGCACGAATGCTCTTCGTCCTTCTGTATCAATGGTTTCGCCCACGATGCGGCCTGGCATCTTACGAAGTAGTGCGCTCTTGGCAGTGATAAAGCCAAGGTATGGTCCGCCGAAGGATAGGGGAAGCCCAAGGGGTTGTCCTTCACCTACTGCGATGTCTGCTCCTACTTCGTTTGCCGAAGGTAGTATTGCGGCCGCAATAGGGTTTACGCCAACGATGGTCAAGGCTTTGTGTTTGCGAGCAATCTGTGAGATTGGCTCTATATCCTCAATTAGTCCGAAACGGTTTAGTTGGTCTATATATACGGCTGCTGTTTTGTCGCTAATGATTGCTTCGAACCAGCTCTTGTCTACCACTCCGTGGTGTACGGGTGCGATGAGTATCTCCACGTTTAGTGGTGCTAGGTATGTTTGTATTACCTGCATTGTTTCTTGATTGATACTCTCGGCAATGACAATCTGGTTGCGCTTCTTCTCGAGTGACATCTTGCAGGCTTCGGCAGCTGCAGTGGCACCATCGTAGACGCTGGCATTGGATACGTCGAGTCCTGTCAGTTCGCACATCATAGTTTGGAACTCAAATATCACCTGGAGTACCCCTTGGCTTGTCTCAGCTTGGTATGGGGTGTAGGTTGATAGCATCTCTGTGCGACAAGAGAGGTGGTTGACAGCACTAGGTATGTAGTGGTTATAGGCACCTGCTCCTCTGTATATTGTGTGAAATACTTTATTCTTATTAGAGTATTCTTTTAGTCTTCTCTTTACCTCAAGAGGACTCTTACCGTCTGGGATATGTAGCTTGCGATTAAGCAACACTCCGGCCGGAAGTGGCTCGAAGAGTTGCTCAATAGTCTCACACCCCACACTTTGGAGCATCTCTTTGATGTCCGTTTGGTTATGTGGTGTATATCTTGCCATGGGTTAATTAGTGTGCTTGGTTACAATACTCTTCGTACTCTTTAGCGCTCATAAGGTCATTGCTGATCTCAGAGAATTTTACTTCAACGATCCAAGCAGCATAGCTATCTTCGTTAAGTAGAGCTGGTGAGTCGTTAAGCTCTTCGTTTACAGCAGTCACCTCTCCGGTAACAGGCGAGTATATCTCAGAAGCAGCCTTTAC
The DNA here is from genome assembly GCA_051648105.1 of Bacteroidales bacterium. GTDB lineage: Bacteria > Bacteroidota > Bacteroidia > Bacteroidales > UBA7332 > UBA7332. The sequence goes on along the minus strand of JBOFEN010000097.1, from coordinate 1,122 downwards.
GCTCTCGACATCAGCGAAGCTCTCGCCTGCCTCTAGCTCGTCACCCTCTTCAGGAAGTGAGATATATACGATATTTCCCATGGCGTGTTGTGCATGGTCAGAGATACCGATCTTTGCTTTGTCACCTTCTACAATTACCCACTCGTGGGATTTAGCGTACTTTGCGTTTTCTAAAAGTTTCATGGGATATAATTTTTTATGTTTTTGTATATGGATTTACTTACTTATTGTTTTTCTTTTGAATGAATGGCATAGTCTGATATTCAGCTTTTAGCATCTTCTTACGCACCTCTAGATCAATAGGTGACTCAGTTCCTTTGCGAACGCGTATCATAGCCATTGCACAGTTATTGGTAACGGAGAATGTACCTGTTGTTACGTATCCTACCTCTTGTCCATCCTTGAATACTAGAGTGTTCTCACGAGCTACACCGCGATCTATGAGTTTCACTCCTTTTCGTATGTATTGAGCAGGATTTGCCTCTAGAGCCGCTTTGCCAATAAAGGTATCTTTCTTCATCTTGATGCAGAATCCTAGTCCTACTTCATTGGCTGGTATGTCCTCTCCTAGTTCGTGACCATATAGAGGCATTCCAGCTTCGAAGCGGAGTGTGTCTCTTGAGCCTAGTCCACAAGGTATTAGTCCATCTTCTTTACCTGTCTCGAGTAGGCTTTCGAAGATTGTAGCAACGCTGTTTGAGGGTACGTATATCTCAAATCCATCCTCGCCTGTGTATCCAGTACGAGAGATTAGGCATTTAGTGCCCCATGCCTCTATCTCCACGAATGTGTAGTTTTTAGCAGGTAGCTTATCTAGAGGAATGATCTTAGAAAGTATCTTCTCTGCAAGTGGACCTTGAAGGGCAAGTTGAGCAACTGTGTCGGAGATATTCTCAGCTTTTGTCTCTGGACCCAGGTGGGCTGTAACCCAAGCGAAGTCTTTCTCTATGTTGCTTGCATTGACAACTAATAGGTAGTGTTCATTTGAGTATTTGTATACCAATAGATCGTCTACTACTCCACCTTTTTCGTTACACATTAGTGTGTATAGTATATCTCCTTGGTTTATGAGTGTTGTTACATCATTGGTAATAAGATTGTTTACAGTATCCTGAGCCCCCT
>JBOFEN010000096.1:0-92826 GCA_051648105.1 Bacteroidales bacterium | reverse complement strand
GAACATAAAAGCTAATTTGATAGACTAAGATTAAATACTATACACAATAAAGGTAGTATCTATACTATAAGCTGACACTTCAAACTCTGAGGTGTCAGCTTTTTTTTACTATATTTGTCAACCTACTTAATAGATAATCAATTAACCTAAAATAGCCAGAAACATGAGATTGAGAACTCTTTTACCTATGTGTGTACTCTTCTGTAGCACAATTCTATTTAGCTGTAGTGAAGAGAAAGGTGAGAATCCAGAGCAACCGAACTATGATATGAGTGGTTTTGCTAGAGGAGCAGATGTAAGTTGGCTCACTGAGATGGAGAGTAGTGGTCGTAAGTTCTATACATCCAAAGGGGATGAGAGCGAATGCATGACTCTTCTTCGAGATTTAGGCTTGAACGCCATTAGGCTAAGAGTGTGGGTAAATCCTCAAGATGGATGGTGTAATAAAGAGGATATGCTAGATAAAGCTAAAAGAGCACATCTTCTTGGTATGCGACTTATGATAGACTTCCACTATAGTGACTCTTGGGCAGATCCAGGGCAGCAGACAAAACCCGCAGAATGGGCTAGTGAGGATATGAATGGACTAAAGCAGAAGTTAGCAGAGCACACAATTGAGGTGCTTGAACTTCTTAAGAGTAACTCCATAACTCCTGAATGGGTGCAAGTTGGCAATGAGACAGGAAATGGTATGCTTTGGGAGGAGGGCAAAGCTTCAGTAAGTATGAGTAACTATGCCGAACTCAATAATGCAGGATACGATGCTGTCAAGAGTGTATTCCCTAATTCTAAGGTAATAGTACACCTTCAAAATGGCCAAGATAACGGACTCTTTAGATGGTTATTCGATGGCTTAAAGAGCCACGGGGCTAAGTGGGATGTAATAGGAATGTCTTTATACCCAACAGCCACTACATGGCAAACGATGAATTCTCAGTGCCAGAGCAATATTCTTGATATGATAGAGAGATACAATACAGAGGTAATGATATGTGAAGTAGGTATGCCATGGGAACAAGCTGCTGCAGCAAATAACTTTTTAAAAGATCTAAGAACAAAGTGTGAAGCAGTAGCAGGAGGTAAATGTCTTGGTATATTTTATTGGGAACCGCAAGCATATGATGGCTGGAAGGGATACTCTTTAGGTGCTTTCTCTACCAGTGGACGTCCTACACAAGCACTAGATGCATTCAAAAGATATTAATCAAAATATAATACTATAGAGATGAATTGGAAAAGAGAGAGCTGTTTTGCTTTGGCGATGATAGCAGCATTGGCACTCCAAGCAGAGCGTAAAGAGTGGATGCTTGAGAAGAATTGGAAGTTCTCACTTGGAGAACAGCAGAGAGGTCAAGCAGTAGATCTAGATGACAAGGCATGGGAGAGTGTGAGTGTACCTCACGATTGGGCTATATATGGTCCATTTGACAGATCTCACGATCTACAAGAGGTTGCAGTATTTCAAAATGGAGAACTAACCCCATCTGTAAAGACTGGACGTACTGGAGGACTACCTTATGTTGGGGTGGGATGGTATCGTACATCCTTTGATACTCCGGCTGGTAAGAAGATAACTCTCAAGGTAGATGGTGCGATGAGTGAAGCTCGCGTATATGTGAATGGTCAAGAGGCCTACTTCTGGCCTTTAGGGTATAATACATTCCACTGCGATATCACACCATTCATAAATGGTGATGGCTCAGAGAATACACTAGCTATAAGATTAGAGAATAAACCTCAGTCTTCCCGTTGGTATTCGGGCGCAGGTCTTTACCGTAATGTACATATCATAGCTACTGATAGTATACACGTTCCTGTGTGGGGTACTTACATTACTACCCCTAAAGTTACAGATGAGTTTGCTGCAGTAAAGCTTCAGACAAAGATTGCTAATAGTGGGCAGGATGAGGTGACTGTAAAGACTCAGATTATAGATCCAAATGAGAAGGTTGTTACCCAGAGTGAGAATAAACGTAAGATCAACCACTCTCAACCATTCGAGCAGAACTTTATTGTTGAGAACCCTATGTTGTGGTCACCAGAGAGCCCATCTCTATACAAAGCTGTTTCTACGATAATACACAACGGCAAAGAGGTTGATAGCTATACTACACGCTTTGGTATTAGAACTATTGAAGTTGTAGCAGAAAAGGGGTTCTATCTCAATGGCAAACATCGTAAGTTTCAAGGAGTATGTAATCACCACGACCTAGGACCTCTAGGTGCAGCAATAAATGTGTCAGCCCTTCGTCATCAACTAAACCTGCTGAAGGATATGGGTTGTGACGCTATAAGAACAGCGCATAATATGCCAACACCCGAACTCGTTGAGCTATGTGATGAAATGGGCTTCATGATGATGATAGAACCATTTGACGAGTGGGATATTGCAAAGTGTATGAATGGTTACCACCGCTATTTCCAAGAGTGGGCTGAAAAGGATATGATCAACATGCTACACCACTATCGCAATAATGCCTCAGTGGTTATGTGGAGTATTGGTAATGAGGTTCCAACACAGTGCAGTGATCAAGGCTACCAAGTTGCATCTTTCCTACAGTCTATTTGCCATAGAGAGGACCCTACAAGACCAGTCACATGTGGTATGGACCAAGTTAGCTGTATTCTTAATAACGGATTTGCAGCTATGATACAAGTCCCAGGGCTAAACTATAGAGCACACAGATATGAGGAGGCTTACTCTAAACTCCCACAAGGATTAGTTTTAGGATCGGAGACATCCTCAACAGTTAGTTCAAGAGGAGTATATAAGTTCCCTGTTGTAAAAGGAGCTGATCGTCTATATCCAGACAATCAATCATCATCATACGATCTTGAGTACTGCTCATGGTCAAACACACCAGATGATGACTTTGCACTAGCAGATGATCATCAATGGACGATGGGGCAGTTTGTTTGGACAGGATTTGACTATCTAGGTGAGCCCTCACCATATGATACGGATGCTTGGCCAAGTCACAGTTCTCTTTTTGGGATTATTGATCTTGCCTCAATACCCAAAGATCGCTATTGGTTATACCGAAGTATATGGAATAAGGAGGATAATACACTTCACGTTCTTCCACATTGGAACTGGGAGGGTAGAGAAGGAGAGGTGACTCCAGTATTTGCATATACCAACTATCCAGAGGCGGAACTCTTTGTAAATGGAAAGAGTCAAGGCAGACAGCGTAAGAGCCCACTAACCCCACAGCATAGATACAGACTTATGTGGATGGATGTAACCTATGAGCCAGGTGAGATTAAAGTCGTTGCTTATGACAAAGATGGTAAAGTAGCTCAAGAGAAAGTTGTTCGAACTGCTGGTAAGCCACATAAGATCGAACTCATTCCAAGCAGACGAGAGATCACTGCTGATGGAAAAGAGCTATGCTATATCACTGTGAGAGTTGTAGACAAAGATGGAAACCTTTGTCCGAATGACAATCGTATGGTTAACTTTACGGTTTCGGGTGAGGGTAAATACAAAGCAGCAGCCAATGGTGATGCGACATCTCTAGATCTATTCCATTTACCAAAGATGCCAGCTTTCAGTGGTCAGCTTACTGCAATCGTACAATCAACAGAAAAGAGTGGTACTATGATATTCAAAGCATCAGCAAAAGGAATAAAATCAGCTACACTTGAGATATCAACTAAGTAACATGTAAACAGAAATAGTTGGTAATACATACTAACAAAAGAGGCCCCTAATGGATTATCTCCATTAGGGGCCTCTTAATATCTAATACTTTTAGATGAAATTAATCTTCCAAAAGAATATCTAGGATCTGTACAGCAGCTTTTGCTACAGAAGTACCAGGACCAAAGATTGCAGCAACACCAGCTTCATATAGGTAGCCATAATCTTGAGCTGGGATAACACCACCTGCAATAACGATGATATCTTCACGACCTAAGCTCTTAAGCTCAGCAATAACCTGAGGAACCAAAGTCTTGTGACCAGCAGCCAATGAAGAAACACCAAGAACGTGAACATCATTCTCAACAGCCTGGCGAGCAGCCTCTGCAGGAGTTTGGAATAGAGGTCCCATATCTACGTCGAATCCACAGTCAGCATAACCAGTAGCTACAACTTTAGCACCACGGTCGTGACCATCCTGACCCATTTTAGCAATCATAATACGTGGTTGACGACCCTCTTTCTTAGAGAATGTCTCTGCCAACTCACATGCTTTGATGAAGTCAGCATCCTTCTTAGTCTCTGATGAGTACACTCCAGATATTGTTCTAATAATAGCTTTGTAACGACCTTTAATACATTCGCAAGCATAAGAGATTTCGCCCAATGTAGCGCGAACCTTAGCAGCCTCAACAGCAAGAGCCAACAAGTTGCCTTCGCCACTTTCAACTGCTGCAGTAATAGCATCCAAAGCAACCTTAACAGCTGCCTCGTCTCTATTAGCTTTAAGCGACTCAAGGCGCTCAATCTGCTGCTTACGCACCAATGTGTTGTCAACCTCAAGAATATCGATTGGATCCTCTTTCTCTAGGCGATATTTATTTACACCCACGATTGTTTGAGTACCAGAGTCGATACGAGCTTGAGTACGAGCAGCAGCCTCTTCGATACGAAGTTTAGGAAGACCAGTCTCAATAGCCTTAGCCATACCACCTAAGCTTTCGATCTCTTGGATGTGAGCCCAAGCCTTCTCAACAAGCTCTTGAGTCAATGACTCAACGTAGTAAGAACCAGCCCAAGGGTCAACCTCCTTACAGATGTAAGTCTCCTCTTGGATATAGATCTGAGTGTTACGAGCAATACGAGCTGAGAAGTCAGTTGGTAGAGCGATAGCCTCATCAAGTGCATTTGTGTGAAGTGATTGAGTGTGACCCAAAGCAGCACCCATAGCCTCGATACAAGTACGACCAACGTTGTTGAACGGATCCTGCTCAGTTAGTGACCAACCTGAAGTTTGCGAGTGAGTACGCAAAGCCAATGATTTAGGGTTCTTAGGGTTGAACTGCTTAACGATCTTAGCCCATAGCATACGAGCTGCACGCATCTTAGCAATCTCCATGAAGTGGTTCATACCAATTGCCCAGAAGAATGACAAGCGAGGAGCGAATGAGTCAATATCCATACCAGCGTTAACACCAGCACGAAGATACTCAAGACCATCAGCTAGAGTGTATGCAAGCTCAATATCCGCTGTTGCACCTGCCTCTTGCATGTGGTAACCAGAGATAGATATTGAGTTAAACTTAGGCATGTTCTTAGATGTGTACTCGAAGATGTCAGCGATAATACGCATAGAGAACTCTGGTGGGTAGATATAAGTGTTACGCACCATGAACTCCTTAAGGATATCATTCTGGATTGTACCAGCCATCTCCTCTAGTTTAGCACCCTGCTCAAGACCTGCATTGATGTAGAAAGCCAAGATAGGAAGTACAGCACCGTTCATTGTCATTGAGACAGACATCTTGTTCAATGGAATACCATCGAAAAGAACTTTCATATCCTCCAATGAACAGATAGAAACACCCGCTTTACCTACGTCACCAACCACACGCTCGTGGTCAGCATCGTATCCGCGGTGTGTTGCCAAGTCAAAAGCTACAGAAAGACCCTTCTGACCAGCAGCAAGGTTACGACGGTAGAATGCATTTGACTCCTCAGCTGTAGAGAATCCAGCATACTGACGGATTGTCCAAGGACGCATAGCGTACATCCCAGTGTAAGGGCCACGCAAGAAAGGAGCAACACCCGAAACATACTCTAGGTGCTCCATTCCCTGAAGGTCCTCTTTTGTATAGGCGCTCTTTACAGCTATTTGTTCTGGTGTAAGCCAATTAGCCTCTACGCCATTGGTCTTTGCCCAAGCTGCTGCATCTTGAGTACAGTCAGCGTTTTGTATATCGATATTTTTAAAATTTGGTCTCATTGTTTCTTCAGATCGTTATGATTAGATACCCAACTTAGCATTGAAGGCCTTCAATGTCTCCAACACGTTTGTGCGAACGTTGATAAACTCTGTAATACCTTCAGCTTTCAGCGCTTCCATACAAGCTGGAGCACCTGCCACTACAAGGTGAGCACGATTAGCCAATGCAGCTTTTGTTGCAGGAGCTAATGTCTCATACTCTTCATCGCTAGAGCAAAGAACCACTATATCTGCACCCTGAGCCATAGCAGCTTCAACACCAGCCTCAACAGTTTCGAAACCTAGGTTGTCAACTACATCGTAGCCAGCACAAGCGAAGAAGTTGCAAGAGAATTGAGCACGAGCCAATCTCATAGCCAAACTTCCGATAGTTAGCATGAATGCTTTAGGGCGTTTTGTCGCAGCCTCTGTAGATAGACGAAGAGCCTCGAAGTCACTTGCTCCACGGTTGAAGCATAGTGTAGCAACCTCTTTCTCTGTCGAACATCCACAACCACAGCAGCAATCCTCTTCGATTTTAGCTGCAGCTTGCTCATTAAAGTTAGGGTATTGGTTTGTTCCCAAAAGAACCTCGCGACGAGCCGAGATAGCAGCTCTACGTGCTTGACCTGTCTTGTTGATCTCAGCTTGAACAGATCCATCTGCAACCATAGCAGCAAATCCACCCTTCTCCTCAACCTCCAAGAATAGCTTCCAAGCCTGTTCTGCGATAGATTTTGTTAGGTTCTCAATATAGTACGATCCAGCAGATACGTCAACAACCTTGTCAAAGTGTGACTCCTCCTTAAGAAGCAACTGTTGGTTGCGAGCAATACGCTCAGAGATCTCGTCTGACTCCTTGTATGAAGCGTCAAATGGGTTTACTGTTAGAGAGTCAACACCAGCAATAGCAGCTGACATAGCCTCTGTTTGTGTACGCAATAGGTTTACGTGAGCATCAAAGATGGTAGTATTCCACATTGAAGTCTCTGCGTGAGTACGCATTTTCATAGCTGATGGACAGATAGACTCACCTGTTCCACAGTTGCAAGATGGAGCATACTCCTTAACGATCTTAGCCCAAAGCATGCGAGCAGCACGGAACTTAGCGATCTCCATGAAGTAGTTCGAACCAATACCGAAGTTGAACTTGATGCGTTTTGCAACCTCGTCAACTGGAGTACCAGCAGCACTTAGTTGAGCCAATAATTCGTTACCCCATGCAAGAGCATAACCCAACTCTTGGAAAATGTAAGAACCAGCATTGTTGAAGTTGATTGCGTTAACTGCAAGTACGCGATAGTTTGGAAGTGCAGCAGCTGCTTCTACCATAGCCTTAGCATCCTCTACTAGAGTTGTTACAGGCTCTCCCTTAACTAGTGACTTCTTGAATGAGTCAAAGTTTACAGAACCGTACACCTTAGTTAGATCTACTCCTTGAGCAGTGAATAGCTCAGTTAGTAGGTTAAGAAGAGTAACGGTCTTACGGCTGCAACAACGGAAGTTAAGTTCAGCTGCTACAGGGTCAATACCTTTTAGTAGTGTAGCCAAGTCATTAGCATTTACCAAATCACGGCAGATATCAAATCCAATTGATGAAGCCCCACGATTTAATGCATCCAAAGCTTTTGCGTTTCCTTTTGCTGCATCATCGCAAACTTCAATTTCTTGGCGAACTAACCAGTTATTGTCTCTCTTTGTTCCACGAACATAAGGGAATTCACCTGGTAGTGACGCTGTTGTTGCCAGTCCGTCGATATCCTCAGCACGGTACATTGGCTTCACAGAGAAACCTTCGTTGGTTTTCCAAACCAATCTCTTTTCAAAGTCAGCTCCCTTCAAATCGGCTGTTACCTTATCCATCCACTCTTGTGTAGACACTGGAGGGAATTCGGTAAAGAGCTTTTCTTTACTATTTGCCATTGTTAGATATGAATTAAGTTATAATAAATATGTCTTAGTTTAACCTCATTACTACTCCACAAATGTAAACTATTTTATAGTAATGAGGAAAAAAGAGTGCTATAATTCGCGTCATTTGACTCCTTTGATAGAGCTTTTAGATTCTTTTTGATAGACATATTGCTTTAATATGTCAAAGAAATGTAATCCAACAAAGGGCGAAACTATCCAAAATAGATTAAAATGTTTACTCTAATTAAGTTATAAGTTGCATTTAGTTTATTTGATATTGGATAGTAGATTGAGGCCGCTTCTCTCTTAAATTGAGTTTTTAATCATCAAAATATTAGCATGTGAGATATTATCCTGGTGATTAGCTTTATTGTTTGTACTAATGGTTAATATCAATTGCTTAATAGACAGTGTAGTTATTGTTTATTCTCTACTATTTTGCTCTTTGACAATTGTTCTTATTATCACCTTCTAAGCTTGCTTTTTGCTAGTTCAGATTTGATAGCGGATGAGAGGTCCGGTCGCTCATTATTAGCCTTTTTCTCACTTACTCTTTTATGTTTGAAGTTAAAGCTGTGAGGTTTGGCTCATTAGGCAGTGCCTTTTGGGTCAAACCTCACAGCGTTTTACACTAAATGGCAGTGAGATACAGCTTGTTTTTCTTACACTTTTGGGGTGTTTTTTTCCCTTTTTGCATAAAAATCTCTTAGTGTAGCTACTATTTACATGCTTTTTCTTTGCTTCTTGATCTTAATATGCTGTTGTGTAGCTCTTTATGTGTGTTGTTGCTTAACGGCTCTGTATGGAGATATATACTATCTCATCTTTTTTGTTTTCCAAATAGCTTAGTGTAGAGAGTTTTGGGTTTGACGTTTTGATTGGTGTGAGTAAGATATACTATCTATTTGTAGAGTTTTTATTCCCTTTTGGTATGTACATTATTATACACAATTGGTAAAAATGCTTTACTTTGCTTTCGGTTGTTAAACTTTTGGCAATCATAGGAGTCTTATGCTTTTGCATAATTGCTTTATATTAAGGTGAGTTTGAAAATAATATATAATAAGGTATGAATAGAGCGGTACGCTTGGGTGCGTTGTTTGGGTCAATTGTTTTAGTTGCTGGTATGGTTTTGTATCCAAAATATAGTAAAAAGGATAGCGAGAGTGTTGCTTCTTCCGCTGTTGTGCCAAGGTCTAGGCAGCCTCTGATTGTGAGAGGTGAGGTTGTGGAACCAACTGTGCTCAGAGATAAGCTTAATGCGACGGCTACTGTACTGCCAGATGAGGAGGTTGACTTAGCTTTTGAGGTGAGTGGAAAGGTGGTTAGTATATCTTTTCAAGAAGGTAGCCGTGTGCGTAAAGGGGATCTATTAGCAAAGGTCAACGATAGGCCTCTTCAGGCTCAACTAAATAAATTGATCGCTCAATTGCCTTTGGCCAAGGAGAGGGTGTTTCGCCAGAAGTCTCTTTTGGAAAAGGATGCGGTTAGTCAAGAGGCTTATGAGCTGGTTGCAACTGAGCTCTCCAAATTGGAGGCTGATATTGAGCTTGTGCGTGCAAATATTGATATGACAGAGCTCAGAGCTCCTTTCGATGGGGTTGTGGGATTGAGAGGGATAAGTGAGGGGGCGTTTGCCTCGCCAACTACCATAGTTACGAAACTCACAAAGATATCGCCACTTAAGGTCGAGTTTTCTTTTCCTGAGAGGTATTCGCAGGCTATAGGGCGTGGTACGATGATTGGTTTCAGTGTTGATGGGGAGAGTGCTCTGCTTGATGCTAGAGTCTATGCTGTAGAGTCTATGGTCGACTCTCGAAGCAGATCACTAAAGGCTCGTGCGCTTTATTCCAACTCTGATGAGCGTATCCTTCCGGGTAGGTATGCAGGGGTTGAGGTTGAGTTAAAGGAGATTAAGGGTGCCTTGACAATTCCTTCGGAGGCTTTGATTCCTGAGATGGGACAAGATATTGTTTATCTATATCGAAGTGGGAGGGCAGTTCCGGTTGATGTAACTGTTGGCCTGCGCACAGAGAGTAGGCTTCAAGTGGTTGAGGGTATTGCGTTGGGCGATACAATATTGACCACTGGGGTTATGCAGCTTCGAAGGGGTATGGAGGTTAGTCTAGATAGAGTGGACCGTGTGGTTCAAGCAAACAAATAAAGGGGGATAAGTGAGATGAATATATCTGAATTGAGTATACGTAGGCCTGTGTTGGCTACGGTGATGATGTTGATAGTGCTTCTCTTTGGTCTTATTGGTTATAGCTACTTGGGTGTGCGTGAGTTTCCAAGTGTAGATAAACCGGTTATCACCGTAAGTGTTAGTTATCCTGGTGCGAATGCTGATATCATCATGAGTCAGATAACTGAGCCTTTGGAGCAGAATATTAATGGTATACCTGGTATTCGCTCACTCTCTAGTACGAGTAGTCAAGGGGTGAGTAATATAACTGTAGAGTTTGAGTTGGACGTTGATATGGAGCGTGCTGCTAATGACGTAAGGGATAAGGTTTCTCTATCTCAGAGGCTGTTGCCGCGTGATTGTGATCCGCCTACGGTGTCGAAGGCAGATGCTGACTCGGACCCTATCATGAGGATCTCGGTTGGTAGTGAGAGGCGTTCATTATTAGAGATCACTGAGATAGCTGAGGTGACTGTAAAGGAGCGTTTGCAAACTATTCCTGAGGTTAGTGCGGTTGATATATGGGGTGCTAAGCGTTACTCTATGCGTCTTTGGTTGGATCCAGTCAAGATGGCTGCATATGGTATTACACCCATAGATGTAAAGCAGGCGCTAGATAGTGAGAATGTTGAGTTGCCATCGGGTAGTATCGAGGGCAACACGATGGAGCTTACTATTCGTACTTTGGGTTTGATGTCTACGCCTAAGCAGTTTAATGATATGGTGCTTCGTCAAGAGGGGGATCAGCTAGTGCGCTTTAGTGATATTGGTCGTGCTGAGCTTGCTCCTGAGGATATGCGAAGCATTTTGAGAAAGGATGGTGTGCCTACGGTGATGGTTGTTGTGATACCTCAGCCTGGGGCTAATCATATCAACATTGTAGATGAGTCGAGGGTTCGTATTGATCAGCTTCGAAAGGATCTTCCGGAGGATGTTGTCATCGAGTTAGTCTCTGACGACACGCGCTTTATTCGCGCATCAATCAGGGAGGTGGAGGAGACAATCTATATTGCCTTCTTGTTGGTTGTGTTGATTATCTTTCTTTTCTTGAGGGATTGGAGGGTTACTCTGGTGCCAGTTGTGGTTATTCCTATCTCGTTGGTTGGTGCTTTCTTTGTGATGTATCTCATGGGGTTCTCTATGAATGTATTGACGATGTTGGCTATTGTCCTATCGGTAGGGTTGGTTGTTGATGATGCAATCGTTGTTGCGGAGAATATATATGTGCGTATTGAGAAGGGGATGACACCCAAGAGTGCTGGTATTGAGGGTTCGAAGGAGATCTTCTTTGCCGTGATATCAACCACTATTACCTTGGTGGCTGTATTCTTGCCTATCGTCTTTTTGGATGGTATGACGGGTAAGCTCTTCAGGGAGTTTAGTATGGTTATTGCAGGGTCGGTGGTTATCTCATCGTTTGTGGCTCTTACGTTTACTCCTATGTTTGCTACAAAGATATTGAAGCGACGTGAGAATAAGGGTAGGTTTTATAGATCAACGGAGCCTTTCTTTGAGTGGATGAATAGTTTCTACTCTAAGACTCTGGCTGTGGTGCTGCGCCATAGGGTGTGGGTGTTGCCGCTTGTTGGGGGATTGATGTTGGCGATTGCTTATCTGTGGGTAAAGATTCCTGCTGAGTTGGCTCCATTGGAGGATAGATCGCGCGTGGTTATCTCTCTATTGGGTCCTGAGGGTTCAACCTTTGAGTTTATTCGTGACTTCTCTGATGAGATTGTTGATATGGGTCAGGAGCTTGTGCCTGAGGCTGTGAATATAGTTAATAGGGCCTCCTCGGGTAGTGGTTTTGTCTTTTTGACTCTTTCGGATATTGCGGAGCGTTCGAGAACGCAGGGTGATATTGCCGCTGTGATGACGCAGGCGGTAAGGAGTACTAGTAGTGGGCGTGCTTTTGTACGTCAGCAGTCTACCTTTAGTACGGGTCGTGGTGGTGGTATGCCTATACAGTATGTGTTGCAGGCTCCTACCTTGGAGAAGCTTCAGGAGTTTCTTCCGGCTTTTATGGCTAAGGTGCAGGAGAGTAATGTGTTGCAGATGGCGGATGCTAACTTGAAGTTTACTAAGCCAGAGACGCGTGTGGAGATTGATAGGGATAAGGCAAACCTCTTGGGGGTTAGTACTCTGAATATTGCTCAGACCTTGCAGTATGGGTTGAGTGGTCAGCGTATGGGTTATTTTTATTTGAATGGTAAGCAGTATCAGATCTTGGGTGAAATCAATAGGGATCAGCGTAATACTCCTCTGGACTTGAAGTCGCTTTATGTGCGCAGTCAGGGTGGTGAGATGATTCAGCTAGATAATTTGGTTAATCTTCGTGAGGATGTTGCTCCACCTAAGTTGTATAGGTATAATCGATTTGTCTCAACGACTGTTTCCGCTGGTTTGGCTAGTGGTTATACTATTGGAGATGGTCTGAAGGAGATGGATAGGATTGCTAAGGAGGTGTTGGATGACTCGTTTCGTACGGCCTTGGATGGTGAGTCTCGCGAGTTTAGTGAGAGTTCTTCGAGTCTTCTTTTTGCTTTTGTGTTGGCCTTGGTGCTAATATTCTTGGTATTGGCGGCGCAGTTCGAGAGTTTTAAGGATCCAATGGTTATTATGATCACTGTTCCGCTGGCTATTGCTGGTGCTCTTCTCTTTATGTATGTGATGGGTGTGACGATGAATATCTTTAGTCAGATTGGTATTATTATGTTGATTGGTCTGGTGGCTAAGAATGGTATCTTGATTGTGGAGTTTGCTAACCAGAGACAGGATGAGGGGTTGAGTAAGTGGGAGGCAATACAGACTGCCTCGGAGCAGCGTTTGCGTCCTATCTTGATGACTAGTGCCTCAACGCTTTTGGGGTTATTGCCTTTGGTGTTTGCCTCTGGTGAGGGTGCAAATAGCCGTATATCGATGGGGGTTGCAGTGGTTGGCGGTCTTATGTTGTCGACCTTCTTGACTCTCTATGTTGTACCAGCGATCTATAGTTTTATGGCTACTAATCGTGTTGATAAGGAGGTTAAGTTATGAATATAAGATTTATTATATTGAGTTGCGTAGCACTTTTCGCAACCGAGGGGGCGTTATCTCAGTCTATCTCCTTGAGTGATTGTATTGCTTTGGGGCTGGAGAATAACTATTCGGTGCGCCTTGAGAGGAAGAGAATGGAGGTTGCGACGAATAATGCAACTATAGGTAATGCGGGCTACTTGCCTCGTTTGGATGCTTCGGGTAGTTATAGTGGTTCGCTTAATGACACAAAACAGTATCCTCCTGAGGGTGATGTTGTGGAGAGGGATGGTGTGAATAATGATCAATTGAGTGCTGGGCTTAATCTCTCTTGGACTCTATTTGATGGATTGGCCATTCAGGGTAGTTGGGCTAAGCTTCGTGAGTTAGAGAAGAGGGGCGAGCTTCAGTTGCGAGTTGCCTTGGAGAGTTGTGTGGCTGATGTGGCATCGGAATATTATACTCAGATTCGCCAACAGATAAGGTTGAAGAACCTGCAGGGTGCGTTGTCTCTCTCGCAGGAGAGGCTGAGGATTGTTGAGGAGAGGTATAGGATTGGTGCTGCCTCGAGGTTGGAGCTTCAGCAGGCGAGTGTGGATTGTAATTCCGATCGATCTTTGGTGATGAAGCAGCAGGAGGTTTTGTATGCTTCGTGTGTTAGGCTTAATCAGTTGTTAGGTATATCTTCTATGAGCTCTTTTGTTGCTATTCAGGATTCAACTCTTGAGTTGTCACCTATGTTTGATGTGGAGGGCTTTGAGGATAGGATGATATCAAATAATGCGATGTTGCTGACAACTGAGAGGGATCAGCTAATAGCAAAGCAGGAGTTGCGCATTGCTCGCTCTAGTAATTTGCCTTACCTTAGAGTTAGTGGTGGGTATGGTTATTCGACTACCTACATGGATCAGTCAGTTCTTGACAGGAGTAGTCAGTTGGGCTTCAACTGGGGTGCTACGGTTGGGGTAAATGTATTTGATGGGATGAATCGTCGTCGTGAGCAGCGTAATGCTAAGGCTCAAAGAATAATTGCTGAGCTGCAGCATCAGGAGCTGGAGCTCTCTTTGAGATCTGAGTTTGCAAACGTATGGATGGCGTATGGGAATAATGTTCGCTTGGCTGAGTTTGAACAGGAGAATCTTCAAGTGGCAAGAAGTTATTATGAGATAGCTTTGGATAGATATAAGCTTGGGGACCTCTCGGGTATTGAGTTGAGGGAGGCACAGAATAGTCTCCTTGATGCTGAGGAGAGGTTGTCTACGGCTCTATACTCCACTAAGCTTTGTGAACTATCCCTGCTACAGCTCAGTGGAGACCTATTGGGTGTCGAATGGTGAGGCTTTTACTGTTAAAGTACCTATTAATGTCGTTAAAGTTTGTTTATTTAGGCTTGAGGGGCTACTTTTTATTGAAAATAATATACTCCTTATTGCTTGAAACATAGGAATTGAGTATATTTGCAGCGGAATGGAGAAAGAGGGGGACATAGGTCTCCCTCTTTTTGTTAGAATTCGAATAAAACAATTCAAAGATATGATAGACAAGAGTGTTGTACGTCAACTAGTCGAAGAGGCTTTGACTGAGTCTGATAGTTATGTTGTTGATGTTATTATTCGTCCAGGTAATATTATTATCGTGGAGTTGGATAATGATGATGCAATGGATCTTCATGAGTGCATTATGGTGCATCGCTTCATTGAAGATCGCATGGACCGTGAAGTGGAGGATTATGAATTGGAGGTTGGCTCAGCAGGGGTTACTTCTCCATTTAAGATCCTTCGCCAATATCAGAAGAATGTTGGAAACGAGGTTGAGGTGTTGACTAAGGATGGACGTAAGTTTTCAGCACTCTTGACTAAGGCTGATGAGGATAGCTTTACAGTGACTACTACAAAGAAGGTAAAGCTTGAGGGTGAGAAAAAGAAACGTGATGTCGAAGAGGATGAAACATTCACTTATGACATGGTTAAGTATTGCAAGTATCAAATAAGATTCAAATAAAAGAGAGCTATGGCAAAGAAAGAGGAAGTTATGAGCTTGATTGACGCGTTGTCGGAGTTTAAAGACCTAAAAAGCATTGATAGAAGTACTCTAATCAGTGTCCTTGAGGAGTCTTTCCGTAACGTTATTGCCAAGATGTTTGGCACGGATGAGAATTATGATGTTATCGTTAACCCTGATAAAGGTGACTTTGAAATCTACAGAAACCGTTTGGTGGTTGAAGATGGAGAGGTGGATAACGAGAGTTTGGAGATTGCTCTCTCTGATGCTTTGATGATAGATCCAGAGGCTCAAGTTGGTGAAGATGTAACTGATGAGGTTAACTTTGCGAGCTTTGGTCGTAGGGCTATCTTGAATTTGCGTCAAACTCTAGCATCTAAGGTGTTGGAGCTTCAGAAAGATACACTCTACAATAAATATAAAGAGAAGATTGGTCAGATCGTTTATGGTGAGGTTTACCAGATCTGGGCAAAAGAGATTCTTCTTGTAGACGAGGAGAATAACGAACTTCTTTTACCAAAAAATGAGCAGATTGCAGAGGACTTCTTCCGTAAGGGGGATACGGTTCGCGCAGTGGTTGCTAGGGTAGATAATCGCAATAATAATCCGAAGATTATTGTCTCGCGTATCTCTCCGCTATTCCTTCAGCGTCTTTTTGAACTAGAGGTTCCTGAGATTCAAGAAGGATTGATCACAATCAAAAAGATTGTACGTATACCTGGTAAGCGTGCTAAGGTTGCTGTTGAGTCGCGCGATGAGCGTATCGACGCAGTTGGAGCATGTGTGGGTGTTAAGGGTGCTCGTATTCACGGCATAGTTCGTGAACTTCACAATGAGAGTATAGACGTAATTAACTACTCTGATAATAAGTCTCTATATATAAGTAGAGCGTTAGGCCCTGCGCAGATCTCCTCTATTCGTTTGAATGAAGAGGCTGGCAAAGTTGAGGTGTTTATGAAGCCTGACCAAGTTTCTTTGGCAATTGGTATTGGTGGAATGAACATTAAGCTCGCTTCTATGTTGACAGAGTATCAGATCGATGTATATCGCGATATTCAAGAAGAAGAGGAAGATATCTACCTAGATGAATTCTCTGATGAAATTGAAGGATGGGTAGTTGAGGCATTGAAGAGTATCGGATGTGCAACAGCTAAGTCTGTATTGAGTACTCCTCGCGAAACACTAATTGAGAAGGCGGACCTTGAAGAGGGTACTGTCGACGAGGTGTTGAATATCCTTAAGAGGGAGTTCGACCAAGAGTAATATTCTTCTGCCAAAGGTCTCTGTAACCTATGTCAGGTGAATTTTTAATGGGCCGCAACCCCCGATAAGGTTGTGTTTTTCGTAACGTTTTAAATAAAGGATACTCTATGTCAAATATTAAATTAAACAAGATAGCTCGTGAACTCAATGTAGGAATATCAACTGCTGTTGAGTTTCTTCAGGGAAAGGGTTATACTACGCTAGAGGCCAATCCAAATGCAAGGATTGGAGAGGCAGAGTATGAGTTGCTAAAACAGGAGTTTAGTAAGGATAAGGTAGAGAAAGAGGAATCTGAACGCCTTAGCCACGAACGTCATAGTACTCCTAAAAATAAAGCAACACTCACCATAGACGAACAAGAGGTTGCAGATATAGTACCAACGGTAATTGTTCAAGAGCCTCGTATTGGCCTTAAAGAGGTGGGGCGTATTGATTTAGATGAATTAAATAAAAAGAGACCTAAGAGTGCACCTGTTTCTAAAAAAGAGGTGGAGGTAGTCTCTGTTCAAACCCAAACTGCAGAAGTGAAAGTAGAAAGCGAAAAAGAGGTAACTAATAAGGCAGAAGTGGCTGATATGCCAACTACGGATAGTGAGAAGGATGTTTTTCGTCTGAGTAATCAGAAAGAGGAGTTACAGATTAAGCAGGTAGGATTTATTGATCTTGCTGCTATCAATGATCGTACTCGTCCGCAGAAAAAATCTAAAGAGGAGAAGAAAAAGGAGCGTGATGATAAGCGTAAGCCAGCTCAGCCAGCGGCTCAGCCAGCAGTCCAGCGTACAGGCGATCGCCCAACGCTTAGACTTAAATCAGATGCTTCAAGTGATGCTGAAAAGAAAAAACGTAAACGCATTGATGGGAAAGAGAAGGTTCTTATTCCTCAAGGCGAACACAAACAAGGTGCGCATCATTCGGCGCGACCTGGTGGGGCTAATCCTCGTCAAGGCGGTCCGAGCAATAACAACAATAACAACAACGCAAATCGCGACAAACGTCCTATAAAGAGACCTATTCTTAAGGCTGAGGTTAGCGAAGAGGATGTTCAAAAGCAGATCAAAGAGACTCTTGCTCGTTTGACAAGCAAGTCTCCAAATAAAGGTGCTAAATTCCGTAAGGAGAAGCGCCAAGCACTTCAGGATCGTCAGCAAGAGCGTATGGATGCTGAAGCGGCAGAGAGCACAGTGCTTAAAATTACTGAATTCGTTACAGCAAACGACTTGGCAAACATGATGAATGTGCCTGTTATTCAGGTTATCTCTACATGTATGAGCTTGGGTATGATGGTTTCTATCAACCAGCGTTTGGATGCTGAGACAATCAATATTGTTGCTGAAGAGTTTGGTTTCACTACAGAGTATGTAAGTGCTGAGGTTGTAGAGGCTATTACAGTAGAGGAGGATAATGAAGAGGATATGATCGCTCGTCCACCTATCGTTGCTGTGATGGGTCACGTTGACCACGGTAAAACTTCTCTTTTGGACTACATCCGTCGTACAAACGTTATTGCTGGTGAAGCAGGTGGTATTACTCAGCACATTGGTGCATATCACGTGGAGATGGAGGATAGTCGTGTAATTACCTTCCTTGATACTCCAGGTCACGAAGCCTTTACTGCAATGCGTGCTCGTGGTGCTAAAGTAACTGATATTGCAATTATCATTATTGCAGCGGATGATAGCGTCATGCCACAAACTATCGAGGCTATAAATCACGCATCAGCTGCGGGTGTGCCTATAGTATTTGCTTTCAACAAAGTTGACAAAGCTGGTGCTAATGCAGACAAAATCCGTGAGGCTCTAGCAGCTATGAATTACCTAGTTGAAGAGTGGGGTGGTAAGTATCAGGCTCAAGAGATCTCTGCTAAGCAAGGTATGGGTATTGAGGCATTGATGGAGAAAGTGTTGCTTGAAGCAGAAATGTTGGAGCTTAAAGCTAATCCAAATAAACGTGCTGTTGGTTCTATTATCGAGTCGTCTTTGGATAAAGGACGCGGATATGTATCTACAGTAATAGTTCAGTCGGGTACTCTTCGCGTAGGTGATGTTGTATTGGCAGGTACTCATCATGGTCGTGTAAAGGCTATGTTTAATGAGCGTGGTAATCGTGTTCAAGAGGCTGGGCCTTCAGAACCAGTTTTGATCCTAGGTTTGAACGGAGCACCACAAGCTGGTGATGCATTCAACGTAATGGAATCAGAACAAGAGGCTAGAGAGATCGCTAACAAGCGTGATATGTTGCAGCGTGAGCAGGGTCTACGTACTCAGAAACTATTGACGCTAGAGGATATTGGTCGCCGTATTGCGATTGGTAACTTCCAAGAGCTTAATGTTATTGTTAAGGGTGACGTGGATGGTTCAGTTGAAGCGTTGGCAGATTCATTGATCCGTCTTTCAACTGAAGAGATACAGGTTAATGTAATTCACAAGGCTGTAGGTCAGATCTCTGATTCTGATGTTGTATTAGCAGCTGCTTCAAATGCAATTATCGTTGGTTTCCAAGTTCGTCCTTCAGGTTCAGCACGTAAGTTGGCTGAGAAAGAAGGTGTTGATATTCGTATGTATTCAATTATTTATACGGCTATCGAGGAGATCAAAGACGCTATGGCTGGTATGTTGAGCCCTGAAATCAGAGAAGAGATCACTGCATCTATCGAGATTCGTGAGACATTCAAAATTACTAAGGTTGGTACTATCGCCGGTTGTATGGTTAAAGAAGGTAAGGTTAAGCGTGGAAATAAAGTTCGCTTGATTAGAGATGGTATTGTTATCTTCACAGGTGAGTTAGCTTCGTTGAAACGTTACAAAGATGATGTTAAAGAGGTTGCTACAGGTTATGAGTGTGGTTTGAACCTTCAGGGTTACAACGATATCAAAGTTGGAGATATTGTTGAATCATTTGAGGAGATCGAAGTACAACGTAAACTTGATTGATAAATAGATAAATTGGAATGAGTTGCACAAGAAAAACTATTGCTTGAATTGTAGTAGTCTTTCTTATGTAACTCATTTTTTGTATAACACAAAATATTTACTCAAGGGTGATGGCATTTGAAACCATTGATATTGTTCTAGTTGTTATATTGGGATTAGGCTTCTTTGTGGGATATAAAAGGGGTTTTATATCTCAGTTGGGGACAATTTGTGCGGTAGGAATAGCTATTTGGGTCTCGTATAACTTCTCGGATCAGTTTCTAAGAGTTGTGGAAGAGTATGTGGATTTGCCCGAGAAATATAAGAGAGCTTTAGCGTTTGTATTACTATTCCTTTCTACCGCAATACCTACAAGGTTGTTAGCTAATTTGCTCCTTAAGTCCATAAGGTATATGGGCCTTGGAGGGGTAGATCGTTTTATGGGAGGAGTCTTTGGCTTTATTAAGTGGTTGATCCTGTCTAGTCTCTTTCTAACTCTTTTTCAAGAGATAGACAAAGAGGGTGTGTTGCTCAAGCATCAGCTAAGAGAGGATGCTCTACTGTATGTCCCTGTTCAAAAGAGTGCACAGTTATGCTTCCCATTTATTAAGAGTTGGCTTGAGGATATAACTTTTATTCCGAAAACATAGTAAAACAAAACGTGTAGAATAGAGCATAACTTATCTCTCCTTATTTAGAAAATGACTAAATTTGCAGAGGTTTGGCGCAATTGCTTAACTTTATTACTTATATAAGATGCAAGATAACAACAATAATATTCTAGATGAAGTAACTAGTGGAGATTACAAATACGGATTTGTGACTGACATAGAGACTGAGGTTATTCCTGTTGGGCTTAATGAGGAGGTTATTCGACTCATTTCGTCAAAAAAGGAGGAGCCCCAATGGTTACTTGATTTTCGATTAAAGGCGTTTGAGTATTGGAAAACATTAGAAATGCCTAAATGGGCACATTTAACTATACCAGAGATTGATTATCAAAGTATAAGTTATTATGCTGCACCAAAGCAAAAAGAGGGTCCTAAGAGTATGGATGAAGTTGATCCAGAATTGATCAATACATTTAATAAGTTAGGTATTCCTTTGGAGGAGCAAATGGCATTAGCAGGAATAGCTGTGGATGCAGTTATGGATAGTGTTTCAGTGAAGACGACGTTTAAAGAGAAGTTAGCCGAGTTAGGTGTAATATTCTGCTCGTTTAGTGAGGCTGTACATAATTATCCAGATTTGGTTCAGAAGTACCTTGGTAGTGTTGTGCCATATCGTGATAACTTTTTTGCTGCTCTTAACTGTGCCGTTTTTTCTGATGGTTCTTTTGTGTATATCCCCAAAGGGGTTAGATGCCCAATGGAACTATCAACATATTTCCGTATCAATGCCGCAAATACAGGACAGTTTGAACGTACTTTAATTGTAGCTGATGATGATAGTTATGTTAGCTATCTTGAAGGTTGTACAGCTCCAATGAGGGATGAGAATCAACTTCACGCTGCTATTGTAGAGATCATTGTTATGGACAGAGCAGAGGTTAAATACTCTACTGTTCAGAACTGGTATCCAGGAGATAAGAATGGTGTTGGTGGGATATACAACTTTGTAACAAAGAGAGCTGTTTGTAAAGGTGACTTTTCAAAGATTTCTTGGACTCAAGTGGAAACTGGTTCGGCTGTTACATGGAAGTATCCTAGTTGTATTCTAGCTGGAGATAACTCTGTTGGTGAGTTTTATTCTGTTGCAGTGACAAATAACCATCAGCAAGCAGATACTGGTACCAAGATGATTCACCTTGGTAGAAATACTAAAAGTACTATAGTTTCAAAAGGTATCTCTGCTGGTAAGAGTCAAAATAGTTATAGAGGCCTTGTAAAGGTTGCTAAACGTGCTGAAGGTGCTCGTAACCACTCTCAATGTGACTCGTTGTTGTTAGGCGATAAATGTGGAGCTCACACTTTCCCTTATATTGAGATTCAGAATGAGTCGGCTATTGTAGAGCATGAAGCAACAACCTCAAAGATTAGTGAAGATCAAATATTCTATTGTAATCAAAGGGGTATATCTACTGAGGATGCAGTAGGATTGATTGTAAATGGTTATGTAAAAGAGGTGGTAAATAAACTTCCAATGGAGTTCGCTGTTGAAGCCCAGAAGTTGCTTCAAATAAGCTTAGAGGGTTCTGTTGGATAAATTATATTATATCAAAGGATAATACAATTATGTTAGAGATAAAAAACTTACACGCCAACATTAATGGCAAAGAGATATTGAAAGGACTTGATCTAGTAGTTCGTCCTGGGGAGGTGCATGCAATCATGGGACCTAACGGTGCTGGGAAGAGTACTCTATCTTCTGTTCTTTGCGGGAATCCAGCATTCACGGTTACTGAAGGGGAAGTTTCGTTCAATGATAAAGATCTTTTGGAGCTGTCTCCAGAGGATAGATCAAGAGAGGGATTATTCTTGAGTTTCCAATATCCAGTAGAGATACCAGGTGTAAGCATGGTTAACTTTATGAGAGCAGCGATCAATGAACATCGTAAGTATCGTGGTGAAGAGGCTCTCTCTGCAACTGAATTTTTAAAACTAATGCGCGAGAAGCGTGAGGTTGTAGAGTTGGATAATAAATTGGCTAATCGCTCGGTGAATGAAGGGTTTTCTGGTGGTGAGAAGAAGAGAAATGAGATTTTTCAGATGGCTATGCTTGAGCCTAAATTAGCTATTCTTGATGAAACAGATTCAGGTCTAGATATCGATGCTCTTCGTATTGTTGCTAATGGAGTTAATAAGCTTAAATCTAGTGATAATGCTACAATTGTAATTACTCACTATCAGAGATTATTGGATTATATTCAGCCAGATTTCGTACATGTGCTTTACAAAGGGCGTATTGTTAAGTCTGCTGGTCCTGAATTGGCCCTTGAGCTTGAAGAAAAGGGTTATGATTGGATTAAGAAAGAGCTAGGAGAATAAACTATATATAATAGTATAATATATGATAACAGCCTCAGAACAACAATATATAGACCTCTATGAGCAATGTAAGTCGATTATTGAAGCGCCATGTGCTTCAATTCTCAATGAGCAGCGAAGTGAGGCTTTCTCGAGCTTCAAGGGGATGGGATTTCCTTGTAAAGAGCTTGAGGATTATAAATACACATCCCTAAGAGAGGCCTTTGCTCCTGATTTTGGGATGAATCTCAACAGACTATCAATACCTGTTAATCCTTATGAGGTATTCCATTGTGATGTCCCAAACTTGAGTACAGCACTCTATTTTGTGATCAATGATAGTTTTTGCGAAAAGAGTTCGAAGAGAGACGGGCTGCCTGATGGTGTGATCGTTGGGAGTTTGAATCAATTAGCAAAGGATAGACCGGAACTAATAGCTGCTTATTACAATAGATTGGCAAAGAATGAGAGTGACGCCACTGTTGCTTTCAATACAACTTTCGCTCAAGATGGTTTTGTGCTATATGTCCCTAAGGGGGTGGTTGTAGAGAAGCCAATACAGCTTGTAAATATCTTGAGAGGTGATGTGGATACCATGGCAAACCGTCGTATTCTCATCATTATAGAAGAGGCTGCGCAAGCAAAACTTCTTGTTTGTGACCACTCTATGGATGATGTTAACTTTTTATTTACTCAGGTTGCAGAGATATTTGTTGCAGACAATGCTGTCTTTGATTATTATGAGCTTGAGGAGAATTCGGTTAATACCACAAGGGTTGCATCTACTTATGTTAATCAGGGAGCAGGATCTAATGTTATGATGAATGGGGTTACCCTAAATAATGGGCTAACACGCAATAATGTTAACATTAAACTTAGTGGTGAATACGCTGAGACTCATCTTTCTGGAATGGTTATCGCAGATAAGGCTCAACATGTAGATAATCACTCATTCATTGATCATGCATCCGCGAACTGTCAAAGTAGTGAGTTGTTTAAATATGTGTTAAATGATGAGGCTACTGGAGTTTTTGCTGGAAGGATACTGGTTAGAGAGGGTGCTCAAAAGACTGCTGCTTTCCAAAGCAATAAGAATATTTGTGCCACTAGTCAAGCTAAGATGTATACCAAGCCTCAACTTGAGATTTATGCTGATGACGTAAAGTGTTCTCATGGTGCAACTGTTGGTCAACTTGATGAGACTGCATTGTTTTACTTGAGGTCTAGAGGTATTTCTCAGAGTGAAGCTCGAATGCTTTTAATGTTTGCATTCACAAATGATGTAATTGAGCAAATACGATTAGAATCACTTAAAGATAGATTAAAGCATTTAGTAGAGAAGCGCTTTAGAGGGGAATTAGCAAAATGCTCTTCGTGTGCAGTTTGTAAATAAGATTACTCATGTAATGTGCAGGTTGTTTTTATAATAACCTGCACATTATTGTTTTATCTTCATTAGAAGGAATAGAGGTACTCCAATTTTTTATGTAGTATGAATAACTATTTACTTCTGTCCTAAAGTGGAAATATAGTATAAAATGCATTGAGAGTGTCAGATAATTGGAAACATTGTTTTGTATTTCAACGAAAATGAGTACTTTTGCAAGCCGATTATTATTTCCAAGCGTGATAAAAGTCGGGTAGATCTGTAGTTCTCAGTGTCCGAGAATACAGAAGGCCTGATAATCAAGCAAATTATTATTAACATTTTAAAACCTATTAAGCAGTGGATACTTTAAGTTATAAGACCATTTCTGCGAACAAAGCAACTGTACAGAAAGAATGGGTTGTTGTAGATGCAACAGACCAAGTTTTAGGTAGACTCGGCTCAAAAGTTGCGAAACTTTTGCGTGGTAAGTATAAGCCTAATTACACACCTCACGTTGACTGTGGTGATAATGTAATCATCATCAACGCTGACAAAGTTCGCATGACTGGTAACAAGTGGAATGACCGTGTATACCTACACTACACTGGCTACCCAGGCGGACAGAGAGAGAATACACCAGCAACGTTGTTGAAAAAAGGAGCAGATCGTTTGTTCCGTAAAGTGGTTAAAGGGATGCTTCCTAAAAACCGCCTTGGTGACAAACTTATCGGAAACATGTATGTTTACGAAGGAGCAGAGCACCCTCACCAAGCTCAACAACCAAAAAACATTGATATCAACTCTCTTAAATAATTGACATGACAGTAGTTAATGCAATCGGAAGACGTAAAGCAGCAGTTGCTCGCGTTTACGTAAGCGAAGGAACAGGTCAGATCACTATCAACAAGCGTGACTTGACAAACTATTTCCCTTCAGGTATCCTTCAGTTCGTTGTTAAGCAGCCGTTGTCAGTTCTTGGCGCGACTGAAAAATACGACATCAAAGTGAACTTGAATGGTGGTGGTTACAAAGGACAAGCAGAAGCTTTGCGTTTGGCTATCGCACGTGCGTTGGTTAAAATCTCTGCTGATGATAAGTCAGTATTGAGAAAAGAAGGTTTCATGACTCGCGACCCTCGTGTTGTTGAGCGTAAAAAACCAGGACAACCAAAAGCAAGAAAAAGATTCCAGTTCAGCAAACGTTAATCTTGTTTTCTGCGAGTATATGGCTCTCGGCCTAAAACTCGTTGCTTAACGGGTACTGAAATGGTTAATCTACTTGATACACGCACGTTTAGTATCCAAATCGATAAGACTTTGCCCCTTATTGCTTAAGTGGCAAACTACTTAACGATTGAATTAGTCGAATGTAAACGAATTAAACAAAATCAAAATGTCAAGAGTTTCTTTTGAACAATTACTAGAAGCAGGGTGTCACTTCGGACACTTAAAGAGAAAGTGGAACCCTGCAATGGCTCCTTATATCTTCATGGAGCGCAATGGTATTCATATCATTGACCTACACAAAACAGTTGCTAAAGTTGAAGATGCTGCTGAAGCTTTGAAGCAAATCGCTAAGTCTGGTCGTCGTGTACTTTTCGTAGGTACAAAAAAACAGGCTAAAGACGTTATCGCTGAGAAAGCAGGCGCTGTAAATATGCCATACGTTACTGAGCGTTGGGCAGGTGGTATGTTGACTAACTTCACTACTATCCGCAAATCAGTAAAGAAAATGTCGACTATCGACAAAATGGAGAAAGATGGAACGTTCGCTAACCTTTCTAAAAGAGAGCGTCTTCAAATCACTCGTCAGCGTGCTAAATTGGAGAGAAACCTTGGTTCTATCTCTGATTTGACTCGTCACCCAGCAGCACTTTTCGTTATTGATGTATGCAAAGAGCACATTGCTATTGCAGAGGCTAACCGTTTGGGTATCCCAGTATTTGCTATCGTAGATACAAATGCTAACCCTAAAGGTATCGATTACGTTATTCCAGCTAACGATGATGCATCAAAATCTCTTGACGCTATCTTGACAGCTATGAGCAACGCTATCGCAGAAGGTCTAACTGAGCGTCAAGCTGAGAAAGTAGACTCTTCAGATGAGCCAAAAAAAGAGCGTAAAGCATCTCGTCCAGTTAAGAAAGCTGAAGAGACTGAAGCTGCTCAACAAGACTAATAACAATCATATATTATCGTTTGAAGTTTAGAGGGAGATCTCTAAACTTCAAACTTTATTGTAAACGTATAAAAACACAAAGAATTATGGCAGTTACTATGGCTGATATTACCAAGCTTCGTACACAAACGGGTGCTGGTATGATGGATTGCAAAAACGCTTTGAATGAAGCTGAAGGCGATTTCGACAAAGCGATTGAACTTCTTCGTAAACGTGGTCAAGCTCTTGCCGCAAAACGCGCAGGAAACGAAGCGTCTGAAGGTTGTGTGCTTGCTGGTGTTAACGGAGGCTTTGGTGCTATCGTTGCATTGAAGTGCGAAACTGACTTTGTTGCAGTTAATGAGAATTTTGTTAGCTTGACTAAGCAGATTCTTTCTGTTGCTTTAGAGAACAAACCAGCTACAATCGAAGAGCTTAACGCTATCGTTGTTGATGGACGTACTATCGCTGAGTATATCACTGAGCGTAGTGGTACTACTGGTGAGAAAATGGAGATCGGTTATTATGAGACTGTAACTGCAGCTTCTGTTGCTCCTTACATTCACCCAGGTAACAAATTGGCTACATTGGTAGGTTTCAACTTGGCTGATGTTGATGCGCAAGTAGGTAAAGATGTAGCTATGCAAGCTGCAGCTATGAACCCAGTTGCTCTTAACAAAGACGAGGTTCCTGCTGAACTAGCTGAGAAAGAGTTTAACATTGCTCGCGATAAAGCACGTGAAGAAGGTAAACCAGAGAACATGTTGGATAAGATCGCTCAAGGTCGTATGAACAAGTTCTATGCTGAGTCAACTCTAGTTGAACAAGCTTTCATCAAAGATAGCAAGATGAGTGTAGCAGCTTACCTTAAAGCTTCAAACAACGAGCTTGTAGCTACTGCGTTCCGTCGTGTGACTTTGAATGTAGACTAATTCTACATATACATTACTACGGTAATATAAAGATAACAAAGGGTGTTCCTATTAATAGGAACACCCTTTGTCGTTTAGATTATAATCTATATATTTGATCAATATTAAAGAGACTAAAAGATAACAATCAATGACAATACTAGAACTAATTCGAAAAAACCGTAGCTATAGACGTTTTGATCAGAGTTATGAGATATATAAAAATGAGATGTTGCAATTGGTTGAGTTAGCCCGATTATCTCCATCTGCAAGAAACCTACAACCATTAAAGTTTAAAATGGTATATAAGTCAGATGAATGTAACTCAATATTCCCATATTTAGGTTGGGCTGGTTACTTAAAAGAGTGGGCTGGACCTGAGGATGGAGAACGACCATCTGGATATATAGTAGTAGCTTATGATACGACACTTACAGATAACATATTTTGTGATGAAGGATTGGCTATGCAGTCAATACTTCTAGGTGCAGTTGAAATGGGACTTGGTGGTTGTATAATAGGTTCATGTAATCGAGAGAAGATACAAGAGATACTAAATATTGATAGTCGCTATTCTATATGTTATGTTATAGCTTTAGGTAAACCTATTGAGAATGTAGTAGTAGATGAGGTTGTAGAAGACGATATCAAGTATTGGAGATCAGAGGATGGTACACATCATGTTCCTAAGCGTAGATTAGAAGATATCTTATTATAGTTATGAAACGAAATACCTCTCCTTGGAATAAGCTTCTTCTATTAGTAATAGGGACACTATTATTTATGCTTATTGGCTCAATTATTACAATAGTAGTATCGCTTATTATTGAACCTAATTCAGTATGGAGTCTTAGATTAATACAATTGACATCAATCGTATTGCTATTTATTATTCCCGCTTTTGCTCTAACTCGTATGATTGATGGGAAGGTAATAAAGCCTCTATCATTATCAACTAAACCCAAGTTAGGCTATCTATTTGTAATAACAATATTAATAATATTAGTTCAGCCAATAATTTTCGAGTTAGCAGAATGGAATAGTACCCTTGAGCTGCCTAAGTCAATGAGTGCTATTCAAGAGTGGATGCGTAACTCTGAAATTCAAGCAGAGGAGAGCCTTAAGCTTTTGCTAGGAGGGGATGCTATCATTAACTATATTGTTAACATACTCTTGATTTCTGTTATGGCTGGTTTGGGTGAGGAATTATTCTTTAGGGGACTACTTCAGAATAAGCTTTCCTCAATAACCACTTCTCCAATAGCGTCAGCATTATTAATTGCGATACTATTTAGTGCTATGCATTTTCAGTTCTTCGGTTTTTTTCCAAGAGCACTGCTTGGAGCACTCTTTGGTATACTATTAATATATAGT
Organism: Bacteroidales bacterium; assembly: GCA_051648105.1. Lineage (GTDB taxonomy): Bacteria > Bacteroidota > Bacteroidia > Bacteroidales > UBA7332 > UBA7332. The sequence goes on along the minus strand of JBOFEN010000096.1, from coordinate 64,877 downwards.
GGATCCCTTTGGTACTCAATTTATGCACACTCCCTACACAATGCCATAGGTGTAACAACATACTATTTAGTTAAAAGAGAAGTAGTAGAGGAGAATCAATTAGAGACATTAGTTTCTGATAATCCAATTATCCTTATCATCTCAATATCCTCTATACTAATAATACTTCTTTCGATATATAGATGTAATAAACAAAAGAGAACACTAGAATTATAACATCATGAAACTAATAAGCCAAATCATTTTAGCGATAACTATACTGCCATTAAGTTCTTTGGCTCAATCCTCATCCAATTGGAGATCCGAGGTAAATAAGATATTAGAGCAAGAGATGAGAGCTATTCCTCAATCAGGTAGTGCTAAAGTAATCTCGCATAGAGTAGAGAAAGGAAAGAGTATTAAGATAGTTGTCTCCCCTACAATAACTTCAATACCTCTTCATTCTTCAAAAATAGAAGATTTGTATAGTAGAGTTTCCAAAGTTCTACCCCAAGATATGCGAAACTATGATTTATCTATTATTGCTGATGGCAAAGAATTATCCTATTATACGCCAAATGCTTTTCGTGTTTCGGGAAAGTGGGATCCATCACGAAGTCCAAAGATAGACAACACCCCACCGCTAGTTAAATATTTAACAAAACCATATGGTAATAGCATAACAGCAGGACTAGAGGGAAAGCATATAGCATTATGGCAGAGCCATGGTCGATATTATGAGCAGTCGCTTCAAAGATGGGAATGGCAAAGATCTAAGTGTTTTCAAACAGTAGAGGATCTATTTACTCAGAGCTACGTACTACCATATCTTGTCCCAATGTTGCGCAATGCAGGAGCAGTCACCCTTTTGCCTCGAGAGATGGACAGTAATCCAAATGAGATTATCGTAGACCGTGATGGCTCTACGGGGGCATCATTGTATAGTGAAGAGCAAAAATCAGGCACTTGGCATCAAGGTGGCATGGCAGGTTTTGCTAATCCAAAATCATCATACCAAGATGGAGAGAACCCATTCTCTATGGGGTCATATAGAGAGATCAAATCAACAAAACAAGATAATCCAAGTCTAGCACATTGGACACCTGATATTCCCGAAAGAGGTAAGTATGCTGTTTATGTATCATACAAGTCTTTAACAAACAGCGCTACAGATGCACAATACATAATTAGACACCTTGGAGGTCTTTCCAAGGTACAAGTTAATCAACAGATAGGTGGAAGTACGTGGGTATACCTTGGACACTACTCGTTTGAAAAAGGTGTTAATTTCGAAAATGGATCCTTATCACTCTCAAATAGATCTGAGAATAAGGGAGCTATTCTTACCGCAGATGCAGTAAAGTTCGGTGGAGGTATGGGTAATATTGCCAGATCACCTAAAGAGTCAACACTTAAGTTCCCAGTTGAGCCAGAGACTAGTTCTATGCCACGCTTTGTTGAAGCATCTCGTTATTGGATGCAATGGGCAGGATTCCCTAGGTCAGTTTATTCAATGAAGGATGGTGATACTGATTACATAGACGATTATGCAGGTAGAGGACTTTGGGTTAATTATCTTGCAGGGGGGTCTTCTAGAATTCCCAAAGAGAAAGGTATGAAGATACCTATTGATCTAGCTTTGGCCTTCCATTCTGATGCCGGAGTAACATATAACGATACAACTATTGGGACATTAGGTATATATTATACCAAGCATAATGGAGGTAAGTACGCTGATGGCACATCCCGTATTTCATCTAGAGACTTAACAGATATAGTAGTAACCTCTATAGTTTCAGATATCAGAGCTCAATTTGACCCAAATTGGACACGTCGAGCAATCTGGGACAGATCATATGCTGAATCACGCACCCCTGAGGTTCCAACTATCCTTCTTGAGCTACTCTCACATCAAAACTTAGCTGATATGAGATATGGTCATGACCCTCAATTCAAGTTTGTTGTATCAAGGGCAATTTACAAAGGTATGTTGAAGTTTATAGCCTCGAGAGATCAACGAGCATATTGTGTACAACCTCTTCCTATTAATAAATTTGCTATTGATTTTTACCAAATAAACAATGCACGCCTTACATGGGTAGAGCAAGTTGATACACTAGAGCCAACAGCTAAACCAGAGCAATATATTGTATATACACGAGTAGATGATGGAGAGTTTGATAATGGTATAATTGTAAATGGAGCTGAATATATTAGACCTATTGAGGAGGGGAAAAGATATAGCTTTAAGGTCACAGCCTTAAATAGAGGAGGTGAGAGCTTCCCTTCAGAAGTACTTACCATTCATAAAGCATCCAATGAGAGGGGAAAGGTTCTTATTGTAAATGGTTTTAATAGAGTTTCTGCACCAGGAAGCTTTGCAACTAAAGACTCAATCGCTGGATTTACAGATATTGTAGATTTTGGTGTGCCAGACCACTATTCTATTGATTATATAGGGAAACAACATGAGTTTAGGCGATCAGAGCAGTGGACTGATGACGACTCTCCAGGCTTTGGAGCATCATATGATGACTGGGCAGGACGTCTAGTTGCGGGTAATCAGTTTGATTACCCATCTATACATGGTAAATCCTTTGCTACTTTAGGATATTCATATACATCAGTAAGTGATGAAGCTTTTGTTGATATAGATTTAACCAAAGGAGAGTACTCATTAATAGATCTCATACTAGGAAAGGAGAAGAAGACTACAATAGGACATGGAGCCTACGAGCCTAACTTCTCAATCTTTGGCAGTGGTATGCAAAGTGCAATACGCACAGCCACTAATAGTGGGGTAAATATCATTGTTAGTGGAGCCTATATAGGAACTGATATCTCAGATAGATCTCTAAATCCAGTTAAAGATTTAGAGCGAGAGCAGTTTGCTAAGGATGTGTTGAAATATATTTGGCGAACAGACAAGGCCTCTTCTAGGGGTGAAGTAAGGGTTGTACCTTCTCCATCTTTCGCATTAAGATCATCAAATATATTCTCATACCACAGTGAACCCAATAATGATAGCTATCATGTTGATCAGCCAGACGGTATAGAACCAGCCAGTAAGGAGGCCTTTACTTTTTTACGCTATAGAGACACTAACATTAGTGCAGCAGTTGCTTTCAAAGGCGATAAATATAGATCAATAGCAATAGGTTTTCCTATTGAGGCTATCAAGAGTCAGATTGAGAGAGATACACTTTTCGACTCACTTATAAGATTCTTCTTAGAACCACAAAACTGAAGATAGTTCAATAGATTGATTAATTGAAAATAGAATATTTCCAATGCCAAAGCTTATCAGTTTAACTATAATACTATTTATTCTCACTACTACAGTTAAAGCCAATAGAGTAGACTCTGTTCTAACTCTACTAGATAAGACAATAAGTCAGAGTGGAACCTTTGTTGTAGAACGAGAGAATAGGATAGAAGCACTACGAAGAGTCGAAAGCTTAAGGCTATCAAAACAAGAGAGCTATAGGGTATACTCATCACTCAGTGATGAGTATAGACCATATGTTATTGACTCATCACTTTATTATGCTGTTAAAGCTTTAGAAGTAGCAAGAATCATTTCTAACGCTCAAACAGAGATAGACGCAAAACTTCAACTATCTCTTGTATATAATATCGCAGGGATGTACAAAGAGTCAGCGGATCTTATTTCTACAATAGATGCTCATGATCTGAGTGACAAACAGTATATTACATATTTTCATACACAGACTGAATTGAATAGATATCTAAATATCTACTCGATTAAGAATAATCTAACACCAGATTATAATAAGCTTCGTCAAGCAAATCAGGACTCCATCTTAGCAAGAATAGATAGTAGTTCACTAGAGTTTAGTTCAATCAAGGCTGAAAGGCTTCTCGATAATAGAGAATATGATGAGGCTATAAAGCTTATTCATAGAAATCTAGAATCTCTAACTCCAGATGACAGACCATATGCATATACGGCTTATAATATGGCAGAGGTATTACAGAAAGAGGGGGATTTAGAGAATGCTAAATACTATCTTGCAATTGCCGCTATTTCTGATATACGATGTGCTGTCAAAGAGAATGCAGCTCTCTATACTTTAGCCCTTCAGCTATATGAGGAAGGAGACCTAGAGAGAGCCTATAAATATATCATTTTCTCTCTTGAAGACGCATTATTTAGTAATGCTAAACTTAGGACAATAGAGGTATTACGTATTCTGCCTGTAATTGATCAAGCATATAGACAAGAGTCTATTAGAAGTCAGAGGCTGAAAAATATATCATTCTTTATTATTTCATTACTGACCTGTATACTTGTTGCCATACTTATTCTCCTACAAAGAAGGAAGAATCAACTTCAGAAAGCACACCATTTAATTGAGTTGAGTAATCAGACCCTAAACGAACTAAACAGTGCACTTCTTCAGAATAATAATGAGATATCACTTTTTAATCAAAGGCTTTCTAAGGCAAATACTCTTCAAGAAGAGTATATTGCTAGATACCTCAAGCTATGCTCAGGCTATATAGGCAAGATTGATGATTATCGAAGAACTATATTAAAACAAGCTCAAACTGATAAAAGAGAAGACCTGCTAAAGAGTCTCAAATCAAAAGATATTACAGAAAGAGAATTAGCAGAGTTTTATCAAGAATTTGACAATACATTCCTAGATCTATATCCAGATTTTGTTGAACAGTTTAATAAACTATTACAACCAGAGGAGAAGATAGTTCTCAAAAATGGAGAGCTAATGAATACCGAACTTAGGATTTTTGCCTTAGTAAGATTGGGTGTTGTTGAGAGTTCTCAGATTGCGGAGTTTCTCAGATACTCCATTACAACCATCTATAACTATAGGACAAGAATGAGAAACAAAGCCCTTGGTGCGCGTGATGAATTTGAGTTTCAAGTTCAAAAGATTGGTAAAAGAGCTGTTTAGCCCTCTAAATAGTACTACTTTGTTTGAGATTGAGTTGTATTGTAAGTGCTTGTTGTATAGTAGTATGTGTTTTATTTATGCTTTAGTTTGACTATATTCTGACTATATTGATAATGTGAGTTCATATATACAGTATATATTTGCGACACAGAAGTTCAAACAACTACTAAATCTAAAATCTTAAAGCAATATGAAGAAACCAATTATGTTAGCTTCAATGCTCTTTACTGCAGCATTAGCTATCGACGCACAGGAGCTAAAGTCACCTAACGGAGAGTTCCTACTTAATGTAGATCTTAAAAACGGTGTTCCAACTTACGAGCTAAACTATAAAAGTAAACCTGTTATTCTAGAGTCCAAACTAGGATTAGAGTTAGATAATGCAGAAGATCTAACAACTGGATTTCAAAGAGGTGATGTAAAGTATGATTCTTTTGATGAGACTTGGACTCCAGTTTGGGGTGAGAAAAGCTCAATAAGAAACAACTATAACGAGATGGCTGTTACACTTAACCAGCCTGAAACAGGTCGTCACATCCTTGTTCGTTTCAGACTTTTTGATGATGGACTTGGTTTTAGATATGAGTTTCCTCAGCAGAAGGATCTAAACTACTTTGTTATCAAAGAGGAGAAGACCCAATTTGCAATGGCAGGAGACCATAACGCATTCTGGGTGCCAGGAGACTATGATACTCAAGAGTACCACGTTCAGAAGACTAAACTTTCGACAATTCGTGAAACAATGGATGAGGCAGTAACACCAAACTGCTCCCAAACACCTTTCTCAAAAACTGGAGTTCAGACTCCGCTACAGCTTAAGTCAGCAGATGGCATATACATAAACCTACACGAGGCAGCTCTAATTGACTACTCTTGTATGCACCTTAACCTAGATGATAAGACAATGATCTTTGAGTCTCATTTGACACCAGATGCACAAGGAAAGAAGGGATATATGCAGACTCCATGTGTTTCGCCTTGGCGTACAGCTATTGTTAGCGACAAGGCTACTGATATTCTAGCATCAAGTATGACTTACAACTTGAATGAGCCTTGTAAGATTGAAGATACTTCATGGATCAAACCTGTTAAATACATAGGTGTTTGGTGGGAGATGATTACAGGTAAAGGATCATGGGCATATACAGAAGAGGTGCCAAGTGTGAAGCTTGGTGAGACTGACTATTCATCTGTTAAGGCTACACCAAAGCACTCTGCAAACAATGATAAAGTAAAGAGATACATCGATTTTGCATCTGAGCACGGTTTTGATCAAATCCTTGTTGAGGGATGGAATCAAGGATGGGAAGATTGGTTTGGTATGTCTAAGGATTATGTATTCGATTTTGTTACTCCATATCCTGATTTTAACGTTGAGATGCTTCGCGACTACGCTAAGAGTAAAGGTGTGCGTTTGATGATGCACCACGAAACTTCTGGTTCTGTAAGAAACTATGAGCGTCACATGGACAAGGCTTATCAGTTTATGAATGACAATAACTACAATTCTGTTAAGTCTGGTTATGTAGGTAATATGATTCCTCGCGGTGAGCATCACTACGGACAGTGGCTTAATGATCACTACCTATATGCGGTGAAGAAAGCAGCTGACTATAAGGTTATGGTAAATGCACATGAAGCAACACGCCCTACAGGTATTGCTCGTACTTATCCTAACTTGATTGGTAATGAGTCTGCAAGAGGTACAGAGTATGAGTCATTCGGTGGTAACACGCCTGACCACACAACTCTTCTTCCTTTCACTCGCCTTGTTGGAGGTCCAATGGACTATACTCCTGGTATCTTCGTGATGGATATGAGAAAATTGAATCCAGAGAATGGTTCACATGTAAATACTACTCTTGCTCGTCAGTTGGCTCTATATGTTACTATGTACAGCCCACTTCAGATGGCAGCAGACCTTCCAGAGCACTATGAGCAGTTCATGGATGCCTTCCAGTTTATCAAAGATGTGGCAATCGATTGGGATGAGTCTAAATATCTTGAGGCTGAACCAGGTGACTATATCACTGTTGCTCGTAAAGAGAAGGGTGGAAACCGTTGGTTTGTTGGTTCTACAGTTGATGAGAATGGACGTACTGCGCAACTTAACTTTGACTTCCTAGATGCAGGCAAGAAGTACATTGCTACAATATATGCAGATGCTAAAGATTCACACTACAAGACAAACCCACAAGCTTATCAGATTAGAAAAGTTGTTGTTACAAACAAATCTAAGTTGACTCAATATTGCGCTCCTGGTGGAGGTTTTGCAATTAGCCTTGTAGAAGCAGATGCTAATACATCTCTTAAAGGGTTGAAGAAACTATAATTAAGGGTAGAGTTATAACTCTTCATATATAAAGCTCTCAAGTAAAGTATCAATAAATATTGATACTTTACTTGAGAGCTTTTTTGTATAGTTACAATTGAGTTTACTAATATAGAACTAACCTATATGATGGGGTTAGTTCTTCTTTTGTTTCAATCAGAGGATTTCATTGATAGTTTGCCTAAGTATAAGCCTATCTTGATACAGCGTCCGTAAAGCTAATAACAGTTGATTGTTTCATACTAATGATATGTTAGAGGTATAGTATTTATATCTCTTCATCTATCTCTCAAAATACGTACGTACTTTAGTTGAAATACGTACGTACTTTGATCAAAATACGTACGTATTTATCCACAAATACGTACGTATTTTTCCTCTTGCTTTATGTCTGTTTGTAAGTTGTTGTTATCTAGGTTATTAGTTGGGTTAATATTATTCTGTATCTGGGTAGTTTTGGTCGTTATTTAGTATAGTTAGTCTCAGTATCTTTTCTACTTATTATGAAGCTACTTTAGTTGTTACTATTGATTTCTTTAGTTCTTAGCTACATATTATAGATAACCATAATATAGGTATTGCGTTAGATGTGCTATTAATATATTCTTGTTTTTCTCGTACAGGATATATGATCTTATTTGTCGTTCATTAATACTATATATATTAAGCCTTAATGTACTATATTCGTAAACAGATATATTGAACCCCTAAACATATTCCAAATTATGCTTAACCACAGAATTAGGTTGATGCTTTTTACTACACTAATGAGTGTTAGTAATATTTCAGCAGACGTTAAAGTGAATCTTTCCCAACCCTTACTTCCTATTCTTACAAGGTTGGATAGTAATCCGGTAATGAGGCTAGATATTATTAAAGACTCAAAAGATCAAGAAGTGATTAATGAGCTCTGCTTTGATCTTACCGGTACAACTGTTCTTTCAGATATTCAGAGTTTAAGACTTTATAAGAGTACAAAAGGGGGTATGATTGATGTTGATTATCCTATAAGTGATAGAGAGTTACCTTATAAAACGGTAGTCTTTAACTCTCCGATGCCAATTAGTAGTGATACAACAACATTTTGGCTGTCGTTCAAGCTAAATGATAGTATTGACCTTACAAATCGTTTTGTGATTGATTGTAATAAGATAGAGCTATCATCTAAAAAGAGTGTAGATATTCAATGGCTCTCTCCTAAGAGAGTGCTCCGTTCGGGTGTAGCTTTACGTCGTAGTGGCGATGATGGAGTTCATACCTCTCGAATACCAGGATTGACAACTACTAAGCAAGGAACTCTCATTGCAGTTTATGACGCAAGATATACAAGCTCTCGTGATCTTCAAGGGCATATGGATATTGCTATTAATAGGAGTTTCGATGGAGGCGTTAATTGGGAGCCTATGCAAGTGGTTCTTGATATGAAGCAGTGGGGAGGTTTGCCTGAAAAGTATAATGGGGTTAGTGATGCTTGTATTCTAGTTGATGAAAATTCGGATAATATCTATGTGGCTGGTCTTTGGATGCATGGTGTGTTGGATGAGAAGAGTGGTGAGTGGATTGAGGGCCTTACTGATGATAGTACTAGATGGATTCACCAATGGAGAGCAAAGGGTTCTCAACCTGGTGTTGGTATTAAGCAGACCTCACAGTTCCTTATTACAAAGAGTAATGATGATGGCTCCTCTTGGAGTGAACCTATAAATATTACCTCTCAAACAAAACGACCAGAATGGTGGCTATATGCCCCTGCGCCAGGGCATGGTATTACTCTTCGTGATGGAACTCTTGTTTTTCCGACTCAAGGGAGAGATGCGAGTGGTATTCCTTTCTCAAACATTACATGGAGTCGTGATGGGGGGATGAATTGGGTAATTAGTAATCCTGCGTATAGTAATACAACAGAGTGTATGGCTGTAGAGTTGGTGGATGGCTCTATTATGCTTAATATGCGTGACAATAGAAATAGGGGTAATGTTGAGAATAATGGTAGAAGGATATGTGTTACATCTGATCTAGGAGAGAATTGGAGGGAGCATTCGACCTCGCGCAATGCATTGATTGAGCCGACATGTATGGCAAGTATTCACAGACATAATTATATGTCTGTGGGTAAGCAAAGGTCCGTACTGCTATTTTGTAATCCAGAGTCGTACAGCAGAAGAGATCATATGACCCTAAAGGTTAGTTTTGATGATGGGATGACATGGCCTAATGATCATAAGATTGAATTAGACGAGTATGCCGGTTGTGGCTATTCGTGTATTACCTCAGTGGATGAGCATACAATAGGTATATTGTATGAGGGTAGTCAGGCTCAGATGGTTTTTCAGCAGATAAAGCTTGAGGATATAATAAAGTAAGAATAATATAGGGTTGTGATTTTAGTAAGAATTTGTTTGACTTATTACCGTGTAATAGTTAGTTAAATATTTTAATAAGTTGATTATTAGCTTCGTTACAGCTATCTTTGTAGATTAATTATTCTTTAATTGCAATTTGATCCTATGATAAAAACAATAGCCTTCATTCATCATAAATATCCCAGTGGAGGAGGGGAAAGGGTTACCTCGCAGATCGCTTCGTATCTTAATAATCAAGGGTATAGGGTTTTTGTGTTTGTTAAGGTACGAGATAACGCTAAGATGTTAGCTTCTGATATAAAGGCAATAAATTTTCTAGATTTACCCGTGTCAGACAATATTAATGCACCTGAGAATAGAGAGTTTGTTATCAGTGCAATCAAGAATAACTCTATAGATCTGTTTGTTGATCCATCTGTAGGGGTTAACTTTTTGGGAGATATTAAAGAGAGAACCTCTTGTAAGATACTCTATATGCTTCATAGTACTCCTTTGTGGGAGGTTATACTTAAAAAGATTAGAGGGTCAGCATCGGCCAAAAGATCCTTTTTTAAGTTTATTGAGTGGTGGTGTTTTAGATATCCTAAATATAAGTTGTTTAATGGCATTAGTAAGAAATACATTCGACGTTATAAAAGCGTTTATAATTGTGTAGATTGCTATGGGGTACTCTGTAAATCTGATGCTGAGACTATTGCTAAGATTGTAGGTGTGAATCTTTTGAGCTCTAAGATACGTGTTCTGACTAATCCGGCTTATAGGGATCAGTTGCCAAATCTTAATAAGCAAAAGAGAGTAATTTACGTGGGTAGACTAGAGTTGGCAGACAAGCGAGTAGATAGACTAATAGATATATGGTCATCCCTTTGTGGTGAGTTTCCTGATTGGGAACTAATTATCGTCGGAGATGGTCCTCATAGGAGTGATTTGGAGAGGTTGGTAGAGAAAGATAGCATAAGTGGAGTCAAATTTGTTGGTTATACTCGAGATGTTGTTTCATATCTTCAACAAGCCTCTATTGTGTGTCTAACTTCAAATTTTGAGGGATGGCCTTTGGCTTTGGTTGAGGCGCAAAGTTATGGTGTTGTTCCTATATCTTATGATTGTTCAGCAGGAATAAGGGAGATTGTCGGTGAGAATGGAGAGTATGGATTACTTGTTACACCTTACGATAAGGGGGAATACGTACATAAGCTTCGAAGTTTGATGCTTGACGATGAGCTACGTGGGCAAATGTCTATTCGTTCGTTAAAACGAAGTGAGGATTTTTCTGTCGAATCTGTAGGTAAGTATTGGATTGATCTGATTAGATCATTGGAGAAATAATAAATAAAAAGCAACGAGCTAATATTTAATAAAAAATATAGCTCGTTGCTTTTGTATTTATAGCTCACTGCGAAGTAGCTTTTCGTAAATATCAAAGTAGCTCTTTGCAGCATTCTCCCACGTGAAAAGGTTAGCTCTATCGATGAGTTTCTCTCTAATATTGGGGTCAGATTTAAACTTGTCTATTCCATCTTTTAGAATCACTCTCATCTTTTCTGGTGTGAAATCCCAATCAAAATAGAAAGCATCCTCACCGCCAATCTCTGGTAGCGAAGTGTGTTTAGAAAGAAATATAGGCTTTCCATATCTCATAGCTTCCACAACAGGCAGACCAAAGCCTTCGGCTATTGAAGGGAATAGAAATGCTTCACAGTTTTTGTAAAGCCAATTCTTCTCTGGTTCACTTATTGGTCCGGTAATAATTACTCTATCTTCTACTCCCCACTTTCTAGCCTCTTCTTCAATTCTTGATATATATGGAGATTCATTACCCGATATTACTAGGTAATAATCATTTCCAACAAGAAGAGCAGGAAGGACATGGAAGTTCTTCTTTGGCAATATTGTACCAACTGTGAAAAGGAATTGCTTAGAGCTATCTACTATTTGTGGCTTGATAAGTTCACCATCATAGGGTGTGGATCCATTATAAACAACACTAATGTCACTCTCTTTAATATTGTAGTAGTTCATAATATCCTGTTTTACGAACTCGGAAATTGCTACAATGTGATGAGAGTGATTAATATTATTTTGTACGATTCTCTTGTACCATTCTATTTTCTTGGGGCCTTTCTCATATAGAAAGTTTAGGTCGTGTATCGTTAGAAGAACCTTTTGCTCGCTTTTGGGGAATATCTTAGACATCTGAAATGGAGAATGCCAGATATTGTATTTCTTGTTAAGATTAAGAAAAATAGAGTGCCATGGTTTTTGGGCTATATATGGAATATCTTCAGAAACCCGATTCCTATATTTAGTTTTCAGGAAAATGTATAGCCTTGAATCACGATTTTTTGCCTCTTTATACAATGCAGTAGATAACTCTTTGCAAAATGTATGTAGCCCTGTATTTGGATATTTAATCTTTGAGGATTCAAATATGACACAAGGTTTAGGTGTATTGTCGATATTGCTGTTGATTGTCATATTTTACTATTTTTTCTTGACCTTCTTGTATAGATCGTTTAGCTCTTGCGCAATTATGTTATCATTGAATTTTTGAGAGTATGCTTTTCCTTCAATTACCATCTTTGATGATAGTTCTGGATCTTTGAGTATTCTCTCAATAGCATTGGCCATAGCTTGTGTGTCATCAGGGGCTACATATATCGAGTTTGGACCACCCGCCTCTTCTAGGCAAGACCCAGTGGCGCCTATCACTGGTGTTCCAGAACAAAGAGCTTCAAGAATTGGTATTCCAAAACCTTCATAGAGAGAAGGGTATATGAAGATTGATGCAGCTTGGTATATTGCAGGTAGTTCTGAAGTTGGAATATTCTTCAAGAAGAATACCTTATTTTCAAGCTGTAGTTCCTTAATAGTACGCCTAATTTCATCACAATACTCAGTTTCCTTACCAATGATATATAATGGTGCGGGGTTCTCAATCAAACCCATTGCTTTTACAGCTAGAAGTATATTCTTTCTTCTTTCAATACTTCCAACATTAAGAATGAATTTTTCTGGAAGATCATACTTAATCTTAATCTGCTCAATTTCAGAGATGCTTTTGGTCTCTCTAAATATTGGATTGCATCCTTGATATAATACGGAAATCTTTTTCGGGGAGATATTAAAATAGAACATAATATCTCTTTTTGTGCATTCACTGATTGCAATTATGTGAGTTGCATTACGGCATGCTGTTTTGAATTTGTAGTAGTATATACTCTTGTCTATCCATTTGTAGAATTCTGGATGTCTTAGGAATATCAGGTCATGAATAGTAACAATGCTTTTTACTTTTTGTGGCCATCCTCCTAGAGGTAGCTCACCACTTAACCCTTGGTATATATCTAAATCGTCAATATTTATCTCATTCTTAACACCGAAGCTTCGCCAAAGTGGTCTAAGTTTCTTGTAAATCCACCTATTGGGTATTCTAATGTTAGCGTTGTGTGTATCGATCGAAGGGAGTGACTCTAAGCTTTTGCTCGGAGTATATAAGTTTACTTGGTCTATGCAGTCACAGTTTTCTGAGGCAAGACGTATAATATATCTACTGTAGTTTCCTAATCCTGTGTGATTAGAGAAGGCTCTCTTTGCATCAAAACCTATCTTCATATAGCTGATTTTATAGTTCCTGTTTTAATTAATCGTTGTGTTGATAGGTCAATAGTTTATCTTTGAATCTTTAGTGTAAACGAATTTATTTTCTGCCAAAATCTGCGGGAATTTCACCCCAAACATCAGTTTCCCATTTAATAATAGGATTGTTATAGCTGTTGTTTTTAAGCCAATTCTCAGCTCTTTCAATAAGATCAAATATCTCGTTGTTACGTCCAGTCCTTTCTAAAGTAGTTTTACATTTCTTATTCTTTACCCACTTCATAGCATTTACACTATCAGTATAAATAGGCATATTGCTATTTTTCTGCTTTAGAAGTGCAAGTCCATGAACTAGTGCAAGGAATTCACCAACATTGTTTGTGCCATCTTCAAGAGGTCCAATCCTAAAGATCTCATGTTTTGATCTAACATAAACTCCCCGGTACTCCATCTTACCTGGATTTCCAAGGCAAGAGGCATCAACAGCAATAGTTTCTAGCTCATATGTGCCAACCGAAAGAGACTTGATAGATGGAGTGTCTATTTTAGGCTTTGCAGATAAATACATAGAGGCATCACCTCGAAAGGCTTCAATGGCAGCCTCACGAGAAGGGAACGATTTGTATTTTGCGCCCTTAACTCCAGCAATTTGCTGCTTACACTCTTCCCAATTGTCATAAACTCCAGTGTTTAGGCCAACCCATACAACGTAAAATTTCTTGTTTCGCATCATGATTTCATACAGTAGTCGATGCAAAAGTAATTGATCTTTGTAATATAGATGCAATTTTGGTTACATTTGCTGCATAAACATTTGTACTATTGGTATAATTTAAGAGTGATAAATGGAAAGAGTCTTCTTAGTTGGTTACATGGGTGTTGGTAAAACAACTATTGGTAGAAGGGTGGCTTCTCTTCTTGGGTGGTCTTTTATTGATCTTGATCACTATATTGAACATCGCTATCGCAAGTCACTATCATTAATATTTAGGGAGAATGGAGAACTAGGATTTAGGCAGTTGGAGAATAAGATGCTGAAGGAGGTTTCAATGATAGATCGAGCTGTTATTTCAACAGGTGGAGGAGCTCCTTGCTTTATGGGTAATCTAGATATTATGCTTTCCAGTGGTGGGGTGATTTATTTGCAGGCAAGTGAAGAGTTGCTTTTTAATAGACTCGTTAGAGGTCGTGATCATAGGCCTTTAATAGCCTCTATGGGTGATGATGAGCTGAAATGCTTTATCTCAGAGTCATTAAGTAAACGTATGCCTTATTATAGTAAGGCGAACTATATTATGAAGATACAAAGTGATAAGTTTGATATTTTGCCATCATGTAAAGAGGTAGCAGAATGGGTCTTTTCAAATGGCAAATAGAAATTGAACGAACTTTTTTATATTCATTATGCCTTTCTTATTTCTCTTTGGGATAAAAAAATGAATGGATTTAGCATAAACTCATGATAAATGAGTTATTTTTGTGCCTTAATTCAGATTTAGTTATTGATGCAATCTACTGAATATATTCAAATCAATGTAGAGCAGGTGCTTAGAGATAAAGCTCCTGACTTGGCCAAGAAGATTCCTGGTTTTGTTTATTCTCTGCTACGCAAGATTATTTGTGAGAAGCAGTTGAATGTTTTTCTAGAGAAGAATAAAGGAAAAGACAAGTTAACTTTTGCTGATGCACTAGTTGACGATCTTTCATCTGGTGTTGAGATTAGAGGTGTTGAGAATATTCCTAGCAATGGTAGGTTTATTTTTGCATCCAATCATCCTCTAGGTGGTATGGATGGTGTTGCCATATTGTCTGCCTTTGGGAAGATATATGGTGATAATATAAAGTTTGTTGTCAATGATATATTGATGAACGTGGCACCTTTGGCACCTTTATTTGTTCCAATAAATAAGCATGGTGGGCAGTCTAAGGATACATTTGATCAGCTTCATGAGGCAATGTCTTCTGATGATCAGATGTTTATTTTCCCAGCAGGTTTGGTTTCTCGAATCAATTCAAATGGTGTAATTGAGGACTTAGAGTGGAGAAAGAGTTTTGTAACTCAGGCTATTCGCTATAATAGAGATATAATTCCAATATATTTTGAGGCAAAGAATTCAAACTTCTTCTATAAGTTCTCTTATTGGAGAAAGAGGTTGGGCATAAAGTTTAATATTGATATGCTTTTCCTACCTCGTGAGCTTTTTAATAAGAAGTCTCAGCGCTTTGTTATTCATGTCGGTAATCCTATTTCTTATAAGTTAATCGAAAAAGATGGCTCACCTAATATGTGGGCAAAGAAGATTAAAAAAACAGTTTATGCAACAAATTATTCCTCCAGTAGATAAAGAGCTAATAAAGGCAGAGTTGACCACAGAGAAGTTGCTTCGTAAGACGAATAAAGCGAATAATGAGCTTTATATTCTTGATTATCACAACTCTCCAAATACTGTAAGAGAGATTGGACGTTTGCGAGAGATAGCATTTCGCGATGCTGGTGGAGGTACCGGATGTGAAATAGATCTCGATGAGTTCGACACTATGGAGAATCCATATCAGCAGCTTATTGTTTGGAATCCTGATGCAGAGGAGATATTAGGTGGTTATAGGTTCCTTTTTGGCGACCAGGTTGAGTTTGATGAGAATGGTGAACCTAAGCTTGCTATGGCCCATCTTTTTCATTTCTCTGACGAGTTCTTGAGAGATTATCTACCACATACATTAGAGTTAGGTAGATCATTTGTTACTCTTGAGTATCAATCATCAAAGGCAGGAGCAAAAGGTTTATTTGCACTGGATAATCTTTGGGATGGTCTTGGAGCTTTGACGGTGGTTCATCCAGGTATGCGTTTTTATTTTGGAAAGATGACTATGTATCCAAGTTTTATGGATGAGCCTAGGATGATGATTTTATACTTCCTTCAAAAGCACTTCTCTGATCCAGATAGATTGGTAGTCCCTATTTCTCCAATTGAGACAAAGATAGATAAAGATCATTTTGCTTCAATATTAACGGAGGCTGATTTTAAGGCTGACTATAAGATATTAAATCAGGAGGTGCGTCGCCATGGTCTAAATATTCCACCATTGGTTAATGCTTATATGGGACTTTCTCCAACAATGTTGGTTTTTGGCACAGCTATTAATCATGAGTTTGGTGAAGTAGAGGAGACGGGTATTCTAATTAAAGTTGATGAAATTCAAGAGGGTAAGAAACTTCGTCATATTGAGTCTTATGAGCCTGAAATTGGTTCGTTTACTCTTTTTAGGGACTGATTTTTACTATTCTAAATAGGTGTATTTAAGGTGTTGATAGGCTTAAAAGCTTATTAACACCTTTTTTGTTTTGGGGTTGTTTTCTTTTATTTTTGCTATTATTTTGATCTATTCCTCTTTGTGATTATAGTTTTGCTTCTCTTTTGTTGTCTTTATATCTCTGATAATTAGTTAATTACATTTTTGGTTTAATTATTTTTGAATAATTAAGAAAATATTCAATCAAAACAGTTGTGGATATAAAAAATGTAATTACATTTGCAGGGTATTTAGATCAAATCAAAATAGAAACTACTTAAAATCATAATCGATATGGCAACAACAAATGGCTTCAATGAGAGACTGCTTGCCTTGCAAGACAATCTTAAAAGTTTTGCGTATACACTTACTTCCAACAGAGATGATGCAGAAGATCTTCTTCAAGATACAACGCTCAAGGCTCTAGATAATCAAGATAAGTATTATGAGAATGTGAACTTTAAGGGTTGGGTGTTTACGATAATGCGTAACATCTTTATTAATAACTATAGAAGAATAGTTAGAAATCAGACTATGGTTGATCAAACCGAAGATCTGTATCATCTAAATTTGCCACAAGATTCAGGGTTTGATACTCCAGATGGATATTATACCGTTAATGAGATAATGACTGCGATTAACAAGTTTGCACCAGAATACAAGATTCCCTTCTCTATGCATGTGGCAGGTTATAAATATCAGGAGATTGCTGATAAGATGGGTTTGCCTTTGGGGACTGTTAAGAGTAGAATATTTTTTGCTCGTCAGAGACTGCAAGAGTTTCTTAGAGATTACGAGCAGTAGGTGTTAGTATGGTTTTATATCATCAAGGGTATAGGAGTTGTAAAATGCAACTCTTATACCCTTCATTATTTATAGTGTATATTTGATAATATTTATTATAATTTCTCCTTATGTTTTGATGTGATCTTAATACTTGCTTCTTTGTAATTTTATTGGTCTTTGATAAGATTAGAGAGAAAAAATAGAATTTAATTATTTATTATTGATAATTGTTGTTATATTTGCCATTAAAGGTTAATTTGATAACTTAGCTTATGCTAATGGGTTATTCGGATGCAACTTTGTGTATTTATATACGCCATTACATTTTCTGTAAATATTAACAATAAGGTCAGGTGAGATATATTTTTATTTTACTCATTATTCCATTAATGATTTTGTCATCATGTAATACTGTCTATTCAAAAGAGAGTTATATCAACTCTTTTGAAAGATTTATTACTCAAACCACTGCAAATGGGATAAGATATTCAGAGCAGGATTGGTTGAAAGCGGATAAACTTTTTAGAAAATATGTAAGTGACTATTATAATGTTTATAATAGTAAGCTGACTCAGCATGAAAGAGATGGAGTTGATGAGTTGAGGGAGAGATATATACGTCTTCGAATAATTAATGACTCATCGGCATTAGATCGTGATGAGTCTCTTTACGGTGATAGTTTTGATTTTTTATAGTGATTGGTTTGTTGTTTTGTATATAGCATTCGCCTTCTTTGCTGAAGGTGAATGCTATTTTTTTATCCTATCTCACTCAATCTTATTAATGCTTCTCTATTTATTACCTCAATGCTTTTGTCGTTTAGCTTTATTGTCCCTTCTGATTCTAACTTCTTTAATACTCTAATTGCGTTTTCTGGGGTTATTGAAGCAAATTCCGCAAGATCTTTTCTTGAGAAGTTTGAAAAAAGCAGCTCAGTATCAAACATCCCAGACGTTAAATACAAAATTGTATCCGCTACTTTGCCATTCATCTGTTTGTAAAGTTGATTGTGTAGAAGAGCGAAGAAGTTGTTTTCTATTTGACTATATCTCTTGACTAGTTGAAGTCCAAATTTTGGATTCTCTTCTATTAGTTTAATCATGTATTCTCTTTCAATAACACAAACTGTAGTGTCTGTTTGAGCCATTGCTGAATAGTTATTGATTCGGTTATTGAATATTCCAGAAAGGGCTAAAATGTCTCCCTGTGAAAGTATTCTTAAGTTTGTGCATTTATTGTTTGGGCCTTCGATATATTCTTTTATTAATCCTTCAAATACTATCATTATAGAAGATGCAAATGTGCCCTGTTTTAGTAGGATTTCACCCTTTTTGAATTGTATTTTTTGTTTGTGATTTCTCATCTCATCCTGTATGTTTTGTGGAAGGGAGATGAAGCAATTTGATTCAATACTTAATGAAGTGTGTTCTTTGTTATATTGTGTCGTTTTATACATAATGTGCCTGATTTTCGCAAATATAGTAATAATATGCATAAAATAAAGGCCTCTGGATATCTTTGTTCTGATATTCAGAGGCCATTTGCTGTTTATTTTTAGAATGCTAAATCAAGTATTTCTCTTACTTTTTCAGAGTTGATTGAGCGGTTTTCGCCCAAAAGATAATTTCTCTCTTTGCATCTATTTACTATTTCATCAACAGTTGACTTGGTTACCCCATTCTCTGATAGGGTGGTTTTAATTCCTAGACTGTTGAATAGCTTTTCTGTTGCATTAATTGCTGCATCAGCTATCTCTTCTTTAGTTCCACTATTAATTCCCCAAACCCTATCTGCGTATTGAACTAGTTTGTCTAACTTTTCTTGCTTCATAGTGCGAAGTAGGCTAGGGTATATTATCGCTAGAGTTACAGCGTGAGTTAGTCCACTTAGTGCAGTTAGTTCGTGGCCAATCATATGGGTGGCCCAATCTTGAGATACCCCCATCGCTATGAATCCATTAAGAGCCATGGTTGCAGAAAGCATGAAATTTGATCTTGTTTCATACAATGGAGTCTCCTCTGTTGTGAGTTTTGGGGCAAGGTCTTTTAATGTCAATAAGATTCCCTCAGCCCATCTGTCCATAAGTGGAGATTCGTCAGTGTGTGTTATATATTGTTCCACTGTGTGTACGAATGTGTCGATTACACCACAAGCTACCTGGAATTTTGGAAGTGTGTATGTTGTCTCTGGATCCAAGATTGAGAATTTAGGGAAGTTCTCTTGGCAGAAAAATGGGAATTTCTCATCTGTTGATAGTCGAGAAATTACTGCTCCCGAATTCATCTCTGATCCTGTTGCAGGGAGTGTCATTACTGAGGCTATTGGAATACTGTTCTTGGCTTTTCTATTGTCCATTATTAGATCCCAAGGCTCACCGTCATAGGAGATAGCAGATGCGATAAATTTTGTTCCATCAAGTACAGATCCGCCTCCTACTGCTAATAAGAAGTCTACCTTTTCTCTCTTTCCAAGCTCAATGGCCTTTATTAGAGTCTCGTATTTAGGATTGGGTTCTATGCCCCAAAATTCAATACAGTTGTGTGAAGATAGTGCGTTTGTTACTTGATCATATACTCCATTTTTTTTGACGCTACCACCGCCAAATGTGATCATGATTTTCTTATCTTTTGCAATTCGAGATACCTCTTTTATGCTCCCTTTGCCAAAGATGATTTGCGTTGGATTGAAGAATTCGAAGTTGTTCATTGTGTTTATTTATTGATGTTTTCAAATATAATTAATAATCTGATTATTCTATGTTTGTCTAATCTAATTATGATGTAATTTGTTTCATTGCAAAGATAGCTGTTGTATGCGTATTTGTATTTATACTAATTACTGATCCTCTTATATATATTACTAGTAATAGGTTAGTGGTTTGTTTTTGTAAATTCTGAACAGTAGTGTTATATATCAAGCTCTGTGAGAAGAAAATATGTTTTTTTGTTCTGTTTCTTTCGGCGTTAACAGTTGGATTTGTTGTTCTTTACTTTTGTCTCTTGTAATAATTGGGTTTTGTATTGAAGGGTGTAGTTGGGTAGTGGGTTTGTGTTAAGATTTAAGGTAAATATTTAGGTGGTGATAGAGAAAGCCAAAACTGAGACTCTGTGAGAGGATTTTGTGGTTTTATTTATAGTGATTTGTTTAATAGGGGATCTGTATTAACTCGTAATTGTATGTCGGGATACTGAGATGTAGTTAGCTTGTTGGGTAAATCATATTATCTCCCACATTAGTTTTGGTCTTGATTAATATTGGGGCCTTATCTCAAATTACTTATTGGGCTATAACAAATAAAAAAGCACCAACTCAAATGAATGAGTTGGTGCTTTGAGGTTCCTGGCAGATTCGAACTGCCGTAAACGGTTTTGCAGACCGGTGCCTAGCCACTCGGCCAAGGAACCTAATAGTGTTGAAAATCAACTTAGTTGCGGGAACCGGACTCGAACCGATGACCTTTGGGTTATGAGCCCAACGAGCTACCACTGCTCCATCCCGCGATGTTTGTAGTGCAAAGGTACAAAAATATTTCGTATATGCAAATTGATAGTAGCTTATTTGAGATTTATATATTGGAGGTGACATATTATTACTCTAATTCATCCTATATTTCCTGCTTAAATTCTATGTGTGTTATATCAATAGCATCCCATGCCACTCTCTGAAGATGGTTTGGTAGCAATACAGGTGGTGAGAATGCAAATTCTGGAGCTGTATATCCTTGAAGGTCCATTATTGTCTGCATATATAAAGGCTCTACTTCGTGATGGCTTAGTCTAGTTAATTGAAATAGTGGGGTTGATATAGTGTCATTTGTAATATTGAACCCTTGTATATCTGTAGAGAGTATAGTTAGTTTTGTATCTAGGGCCTCAATATCATCAAATTCGGTTATATCTGCAATGGACTCTGTTTTAAGATCTAGCTCAAGTTCGTCGGAGTAAGACACTATTACTAATAGATCATTTGTGAGAATTATATCAGAAACATATAGGTAGTCATTGCGCCAAATGTCTTTATTTGCTAGTTCTATTAGTTGGTTCTCAATGATATGAGAGTTATTTATCTGTATCTCCTTCCCGTTGTTTATTGAGAATATGTGAGTTCCAGGCTTCTTGAATATTAGATGTACTCCACTCTCCTCCTTTCTTATTAAGGAGCCTATGAGTTGGTCTTTATTTTTGCTTTTAAGAGTCGCATCTAGTTCCTCCTTTCTGATATATCTACATCTAAATGGTTTTGCTTTAGATTCTTCTATTGTTACACCTAGTTCTTTTAGGTTTCCAATAATACATAGTGTTCCGTCCCTTAGGTAACCATAGTCTCCAAGGTGTAGAAGTGTTGATGGTGGCCATGAGGCTTGGCATCCAAATTGTTTTTTTACACGACGAGTGTATCTTTCTATTGCTTTTGGCATGGCTGTGATTTTTTAAGGGTTAACTCTTTGGATTTATAACAATTGTTGTAGGTAAAAAGGTCTCTCTTGTTATATAAAAAACGATTCCATTATGAAATAATCATAATGGAATCGTTGCAGATTGTTATTCTTTTAGTTTTTCGCCACAATGAGGACAATATGTATATTCTTTTATATCGTCTAGAGTCTCATTTGTCTTACTCTTCTTGATCTCATTCATTCTTCGCATAAATGCGCTAGAGATAATACCAGTTGGGAATGCTACCATTGCTATTCCTATTAATGCAGTAAATGCACTTAGAGCTCTTCCGAGTATGGTAATAGGGTATATGTCTCCATATCCTACGGTTGTGTATGTAATAATAGCCCACCAAAGACCGTCGCCGATGTTTCTGAAGTTATCTGGTTGTGCATCTCTCTCTACATAATACATTAACACTGCGCAAATAAAAATTACACAAGACATAATGAAGATAGAGAATAGTAGTTCCCATTTTACGTCGTTAAATACATCAATAACCATTTTGAAGGAGTTAGAGTATCTAGCTATCTTGAAGATTAATAGAAGTCGGCCTAGTTCAATTAAGTCTAGTGTCATTGTTCCTGTAGTAAAGATAGGGGCTAGAAATGGTAGTATTGCCGCAAAATCGACAATCCCATAGAAGGAAAATAGGTATTTTAATCTTGCCTTCTTCGCATTCATGATTTTACGTTCACTAGGTGCCGTAACAATTCTAAGGGTGTAGTCGACTGTGAATACTAACCCAGCTAAAAAGGAAAATGTGTATAAGTAAACATTAAGATGGGATAATACTCTGAATGTGCTAAGAAGCATCAAGGCAACAGATGAAAATACGACTATTTTTAGAGAGATCCTGTAGATTCTTGATTTTAGTATAGAGCTTGATTTTGACTCGAACTTTGAAAGTTGATAGGTGTTCATAGTTATAGGTGATGAAATGTAGTTATATTTGCAAAGTAACTCCTTTTTTATGAATTTGACTCAAAAAATGATCTAGTATGGCTAGTTTTATATATCGTTTTAGGAAAGTGTTAATATTGTTGAGCGTAATAGCTATAACAATACTATCTATGTATGTTTATAATAATAATCAAGATGATAATTCACCTTGCCAGAGAAATGAGGGTAAGATATTCGGTACTTTGTATCATATTGTATATGAGCATCCAATAGATTTAAAGGATTCAATAGAGTTTGAGTTGAACCGTTTTGATAATTCATTGTCTATGTTTAATCCAAACTCTGTTATTAGTAGGGTGAATAACAATGATAGTTCAGTTATTCTTGATAGATGGTTTGTTACTCTATTTAAGAAAAGTAAGGAAATAAGTCGCATAACAGAAGGTGCCTTTGATATTACTGTTGCACCATTAGTTAATTTGTGGGGGTTTGGATTTAAGAGTAGGTCTGATGTTACTACGGACAGAGTTGATAGTGTATTGACTTTTGTTGGGTCTAACCTTATTGATATATCCAATGGATTAGTTAGTAAATCAGATAAGAGGGTAATGCTAGATGCATCCGCAATAGCTAAAGGCTATGCTTGTGATGTTATTGCTGACTATTTGCGCGAGAAGGGCATAGATAATTTCATGGTTGAGATTGGTGGGGAGTTAGTTGTTTCTGGGGTCAATTCAAAGGGTAGTTCCTGGAGAGTCGGTATAAGTAAACCTCAAGATGACTCTCTGTCTGTTGGCGGTGATTTAGAAGAGGTTCTTGAGCTGACTAATGTTGCTATGGCTACCTCAGGTAACTATAGAAATTTTTATATTAAGGATGGGAAGAAGTTCGCTCATACAATAGATCCTCGTAATGGATATCCAATTCAACATGAACTTTTGAGCGCAACTGTGATAGCTTCTGATTGTATGATTGCAGATGCATATGCAACAGCGTTTATGGTTATGGGTCTAGATAAATCTTTGGATATTGTTGAAAGAGATCCTATGTTAGAAGCTTTTTTTATTTATAACGATGAAGGTGGACATTACAAAACTATAGCAAGTCGTGGCTTGAGAAGATATATAAAAGATTAGGAGGAGTATAAAAATGAAAGTTACTTTTCTTGGAACAGGAACCTCTTCTGGAGTACCAGAGATAGGTTGTCAATGTGAGGTGTGCCTTTCTAATGACTCAAGAGATAAGCGTACAAGGTGTTCATTATTGCTTGAGTGGGATAATAAGAATATTGTCATAGATTGTGGACCTGACTTTAGACAGCAGTGTCTCACTGTGGGTTTGACAAATATTGATGCTGTTCTGTTAACTCATAATCATTTTGATCATATTGGTGGCCTAGAGGAGTTGAGGCCAATAACTGGCAAAAGAGCTATGCCTATATGGTGTGAGCCTTATGTACAGGATGAATTGAGAAAGAGACTTTATTACGTATTCTCAATTGCCGTGAAAGGGTATGCTTCAAATATTGTATTTGAATCCATAGACATTTCACAACCCTTCGAGATTGAAGGCATTGAAATAATGCCTATACGGATGTATCATCATAGATTGCCCGTTGTTGGGTTTAGGATAGGAAAGCTAGCATATCTAACTGATTTTACAGAGATAACTGATTGTGAATTGACTAAGCTTGAGGGAGTGGAAGTGTTAATAATTGAAGCCTTAAGGCATAGAGAACATATTTCTCATATTTCGGTATCGCAAGCTCTAGGGTTTATTGAGCGTATTGCTCCAATGAAGAGTTTTTTAATTCATATGAATCATCAGTTTGGCCTTCATTCTGAAGTGGAACCAACTCTTCCTAGTGGTGTTTTTGTAGCATATGATGGTTTGACATTTACTGTTTAATCCAAGAGTTATGAAAAAAAATATTATTGCCATTATTGCATTTGTTTTTGCAGCTTTGTCATTTGAGGCTAATTGTGCATCAGGTATCTATTATGCGATTGAGCTAAAAAGGGAAATAGGAAGCACAACATGGTTGTATGTAGATAATGGTGTGAAGGAGGCAAAGTCAATGAATGCAGATGCTATATTTATTCATATGAATACTTATGGTGGGTCTGTAGAGTTTGCTGACTCTATTCGAACGAAGTTACTCAATAGCTCAATTCCAGTCTATTGTTTTATAGATAATAATGCAGCTTCTGCTGGTGCATTAATAGCGATTGCTTGTGATAGTATATATATGCGAAGTGGTAGTAGCATCGGAGCCGCAACTGTGGTAGATAATAGTGGAAAGGTGTTGCCAGATAAATACCAATCTTATATGAGGTCAACCATTAGATCAACAGCTGAGTCTAAAGGTAAGATTATTCGTAAGATTGATGGAGTGGACTCTTTAGTTTGGAGACGGGATCCAATAATCGCTGAGGCAATGGTTGATGCATCAATTGTAGCACCAGGTAATGATGATTCAACGCGGGTACTAACTTTGACTGTTGATGAGGCGATAGGATGGGGTTATTGTGAGGCAAAAGTGGAGTCTATTAATAGTGTTATAGAGAGTAGATTATTGGTTAATTCTTATGAGGTCGTATATTATAAGCCCTCTGTTTACGATAAAGTAAAAGGCTTTCTTATGAACCCAATGTTTCAGGCGGTTCTTATTATGTTCATTATTGGTGGGATTTATTTTGAGCTTCAAACACCTGGAATTGGTTTTGCATTGGTGGTTTCTGTTGTCTCATCTATATTGTATTTCTCTCCATTGTATATTGATGGTTTAGCTGCTAACTGGGAGGTGGTATTGTTCTTTTTGGGCATTATACTTCTATTTATGGAGATATTTGTGATACCTGGATTTGGAGTTGCGGGAGTCTTGGGTATTATATTTGTTTTTGTAGGTCTTATTCTAGCGCTTCTTTCAAATGATATTTTTGATTTTAACACAGTCGATAATCAGGATTATACAAGGGCTCTTTTAACTGTTCTTATTGGGCTTTTAGTTGGAGGAGTTTCTACTATTTTATTGGCTTCGCGTATAGGTGTAAATGGGCCTCTCAAGAGAATTGCACTAGATAAGTCTCAGGAGGTCTCAAGTGGATATATAGGGGTTGATCCAGAACTAGCAAATATGGTTGGTAAGCAGGGTTATGTTGTCTCGACTCTAAGACCTTCTGGTAAGATTCGTATTAATGGAGAGCTTTTTGATTCAGTTGCGGTTTATGGCTATATAGAGTGTGGTAGGGTTGTAAGGGTGGTTAGGTATGAGGGTTCTCAATTGTATGTTGTAGAAGAACCTGAAAAATAAATAGATTTAAATATTATTATTATGACATTTTTAGGTGTGATACCAGCTAGATATGCCTCTACAAGGTTTCCAGGTAAGCCATTGGTAGAGATTGCTGGTGTTAGTATGATAAAAAGGGTTTATGATCAGGTTGATGGAGTATTAGATTACACTCTTGTTGCAACTGATGATAAAAGAATCTACGACCATGTAAAGGAGTTTGGTGGTAATGTGGTTATGACATCACAGGATCATAAGAGTGGTACAGATAGATGTTGGGAGGCATATAATAAGTTGGGTCTTGAGTTTGATGTGATAGTTAATATTCAAGGCGATGAACCATTTATTCAACAACATCAGATTGAACTTCTTAAGAGTTGTTTTGAGTCAGGGGGAGCAACGGTGCATCTAGCTACTCTTGTAAAACCTTTTGAAATGGGGTGTGACTTTGAAATTATCTTTAATCCCAACACTCCTAAGGTCGTTATCAATAATGATAGCGAGGCTATATACTTTAGTAGATCTGTAGTTCCTTATTTTAGGGGTGCTGATTGGAAGGAATGGAGTCAAAACCATACATATTATAAACATATAGGTTTATATGCTTACCGTTCTAACATTTTGGGGGAAATCACTTCCCTTCCTCAGTCATCTTTAGAAATTGCAGAGTCTTTGGAGCAGTTGAGGTGGATTGAAAATGGTTATAAAATAAAAGTTGCTATTACAAATTGTGAGACTATTGGTATTGATACCCCTGAAGATTTAGTAAAAGCTGAGAATTTACTTGGGGGATTATGTGAGTAACTATCTTTTTAATACATAGATAGGTTGTTAAAATTTTGAATGTGTAAGATTTTTTATACCTTTGCCTCGGGTGTTTTATCATAAATATCCACATCAAGGTAAACATGGGTAGCTATTGTTGTGAGATACTATCTATGTAATTATCAAATGTAATATTATAGAAAGCTATATTCATGAGTAAATCAATTAATTGTAGACTTGGTCTTCTCTTACTATTTATTGTTGCTAGTAGTACCTTTTCGTTTGTAGGTGCGCAGAGATTTGCCGTTAAGTCTAACGCTCTACTTTGGGCTACCCTTTCACCCAATATTGGGGCAGAAATAATTGTGAGTGATAAATATTCAATCGATGTGTCAATGGCTTTTAATCCGTTTACAATAAAGGATTATAAGGCTAGTTTTGTGGAGTTTCAACCAAAGGTTAAATATTGGTTTGGTAGGCCTCTGGCTGAACACTTTGTTGGTATTACAGCGCTGTATGGAGTGAATAGCTTTCACCGTAAGCAGAGAGATGGGGGTGTTTTAGTATCTAAGGATGTGCTTCACGGGGATGTTCTGGGAGGAGGATTCTCTTACGGATATAATTTTGTCCTCAGTAAAAGGTGGAACTTAGAGTTGTCTGCTGGAGTAGGTGTAATTTATTCAAGACAATTTAGTTATGATGCTCTAATTGAGAATAGACCTCCTGATAGTGAAATGTGCCGAAAGTGGGGTGTCGCACCAATTGACTTAGGTGTGTCATTTATCTATATTATTAATTAATGCATATAAAGTTAGATCCTTATATTATGATAAAAACAGTGATTTCCCAGCGTTGCCTATTGTTGATCTTGCTATTGATATCTACGATGTCGCTTTCAGCACAGAGAATTCGTGTGCAAGGAAATGTTAAAGATGACAAAGGAAGAGCCTTAGCAGGTGTAACTATTAGGGATTCGGGTGAAAAGATTATTATAGGTGCTACTGATGATGATGGAAAATACTCAATTTTAGTAGATCGTGATGATGTGCTATTGTTTGAAAGTATAGGTTGTGAGGATAAAAGGGAGAAAGTTAGAGGTAGACAGATAATTAATGTTGTCATGGTGACACAGGCGATACAGATTAAAGAGGTTGAAATTGTATCGCAACAACTTAAAAAGATTCTCCCAGAACCAACAGATATTGAAGTTAAGGGTAACTATTTCCACTTAAGAACTAGATTTAAGATACCAAACTCACTTTTTGAGAGTAATACTAGACTTGTTATTCAGCCCTTTATTTATAACATCACAGCAAAGAAACGAATGAATCTTCGTCCTTTCGTCTATGATGGCTCGAAGTATTCTATTACTCAAGAGAGAATGTACACATTTAATCCTGAAAAGGATCCATTAAACAATTTCGTTTCAGTTCAAGAGAGTAGGGGTAGTAGTGATTTAATGCCATACCACGATTCAATCTATGTTGAGAATCCTAAACATGACTTTAGAGCTGATGTGGTGATGGGATTAGAGAACTATCGAAAGGTATTTTATAGAGATAGCTTTGTTATTGCTCGAGGAACGGTTAATCCTTTGAGATTCTTTGAGTATTCACTAAACACATTGGATATTACAGATCCTCAATATATTCCTCAGCCAGCATTACAGTTGATGGATGATAGGGGAGAAGTTGAGTTGAATTTTGCAATAGGTCAATCTAAGATAGATCTTAAAGATCCTAAGAATGCTTCGGAGATTACAAATCTAAGGAGTAGACTAAAGGAGATTGAAGTCGATCCAGATATGACACTTCAAGGCTTCGATATCAAAGGTATTGCATCTCCAGAGGGTATTTATAACAATAACTTACAACTCGCAAAGAGAAGGATGCAATCAGCTGTAGCAGAGATTCTTTCTAATCTAGACTCTAAAACAAGAGAGTTTATGAAGATCAAAACAGATGCTATTGTTGATAGTTGGGAGGTATGTGCAAAATTGATGGAACAAGATAGCCTGTTAAAGGAGGCTAGTGAAATTAGAGCGATTGTTTCTAAATTCCCTAATAGCATTGATCACCAGAGTAATAGGATAAGGAATCTTAGTTTCTATAAAACAGTACTTCCTAATTACCTATCTAAAATGAGACGAGTAGAGTATCAGTTTGAGTACTCTGTATTTCGTATATTGAAGGATAATGAGATTGTTGATCTGTACAAAGTTGATCCAAAGAAACTAACAAGATATGAGTATTATCGTATGTTTGAGATGAATCAAGATACGGCAGTACAGAGAAGACTATATGAGCAATCATTAGAGTTGTTCCCTCGTTTCTTGTTAGCTGCTAATAGATTGGCTGTATTGGATATTAATCAAGATAGATCAACTCCCGAGCTCTTGGAACCTTATGTTGCTGCTTCAGCCCCTAAGGAACTACTGGTTAACCAAGCTATAATTTGTCTTGAGAATAACCTTTATTCAAAAGCTGATTCAATCATGCAGCTGATCCCTAATACAGCAGAGGTTGAACATATACGTACAATTATATCAGTTCTTAATGGTGATTATGAGAGTGGAGCTAGTTATATAATGTCTCAAGGCGGTCTAAATGAAGTACTTTTACTTCTTGCGAAGAAACAAAATGAGCTAGCATGGGAAAAAGCAAAACTTTTATCTTCCGACATTGCCGTTCATGAGTATGTGAAAGCTGTGGCAGCAAACCGTCTAGATAAAGTTATGGAGGCAATATTACATATTGAGAATGCTTTTGCTCTTGATCCTTATCTACAAGAGGTTGCAAAGGTTGATGGAGATGTACTAGATCTTCTACAATAAATGAGATATTGGTGATTACCATATTATCTCTATTTCAACTTCATAGTAATAGCTTGAAGTTGTATAAACTATAACTACTTAATTTGTATTATGTCCATAATAGACCCAAAAAAAATAATTGCGTTTGCTGCACTTTGCCTATCAATGGGTATAACTGCTCAGAATAGTGCACCATTCAACGCTTTGGATTATCAATTACAAAAAAGGGCTAGAGCAAAGAAGCTAGAGTCTGAACGTTTTTCTGATAATACATTTATGTCTGCTGCCATAGGTAGTGAGGCTGTGCTTGCTAGCTCAACCTCTCTGTTAGGTACACCAGGTCTTAAATTTCAGTTACAATACGGGAAATGGTTTACAGAGACTCAAGGTGTAAGACTTGGTATTGAAAGTTCGATAAATCAAAGATTTAGAAGTACTTCACTACCATTTCACTCAGGGATAGTAGCAGATTATCTCTTTAATCTGTCATCACATATTTGGGGCTATAACCCTAATAGACCATTTGAGGTTCAGTTTGTTACTGGACTTGGAGCTCATTATAATATGTATGATGATGAATCAAGTATTAGTGTAGGTTTTGGTGCTGGTTTGAGAGCAGATATTCGAGTTAGTTCAATGGTTGACTTGTTTCTAGAACCTAAACTTAACTTCTACACTAATGGATACTATCCTACAGAAGCACAGACGTGGATGAAAGGTTTCTGGTCACCCTCTATGATGTTTGGTGTTACCTACAATATGATTCCTAAGGATAATAGAATTGGTTTGTCTTCATTCTTTACTACGCCATTTGGAGAGAATTTATTCTTATCATTATCAGGAGGAGGAGAGTTTACACTAAGGTCAAATGGACAATATAGAAGTCTTAAATGGCCTATTGGCCCTAGTGGAGCTGTATCTATAGGTAGTTGGTTGACCCCATCTTCTGGAGTTAGATTAACTTTCTCTAGTGGTTTCTCAGGACTATATCCAGATGGCTCAGATAAAGAGATAAAACTTAAAAGGTCTACAGCACAGGCTGATTATATGTTAAATCTTCATTCAATGTTTGGAGGTTATCGTAGATCTGACATATTTAATCTCTATGCTATATTGGGATTAAATGCAAATTTATCTCAGAGATATATACCTACATCTGCTACAGAAGGTATAAATAAAAGAAACTTCCAAGTAGGTGGGGGCCTAGGTGTGCAGGCAAACTTTAGGGTTCATGACAACTTTAGTTTGTATATAGAACCAAGAGTCAATATTTACCCTAGCTCTATGGCTGGAGGTGTAACTCATAGTAAGTTTGATGCCCTTACTCAGTTAATGGCCGGAGTGACTTATCGAAGAACAGAGAGAGAGGATAGATTGAAGAACGGTAAACAAAACTTCTCAGGTATGGAGCAGTGGTTTATTGAAGCTGGAGCTGGAGCAAATGCTATTCTGTCTGGTGATCTTCGTACTCTTGGATTTGATGGAATTAAACCACAGTTGTCTTTAGCAGCAGGTAAATGGTTCAATCAATATTCGGCACTGAGGCTTAAATTATCTGCAGGGTTTCTTGGAGAAATAGGTCAAACTAATAATAGTACAGAGTTTGTTTCAGGAGATATCGATTATATCTTTAGCCTTACCAATATTATGAATGGCTATAATCCAAAGAGAATATTTGATCTTAATGGAGTAGTTGGTCTATCTGGTATTTATAACTCTGGAACAACACCTGAAGTAGGTGATAGTAAACTTAATTTTGGCGTTGGGGCAGGTCTTCAGGCTATGTTTAATATTAATCCTGCATTTGGAATCTTTGTTGAGCCCAGGGTTACAGCTTATGTAACAAATAGTTTAGCACGTGGAGATGTTGGTATGTTGCCAATTGATTTAATGTCTTCCGTTTCTGCTGGTTTAACCTACAGGTTCAATATGGTTGACAAAATGACAAATAGACTTGGTGCAAGTGCTGATAACCATGCAAGAGGTTTTATTTCATTAGCTGGTGGATTGAATGGTCTTGTTCAAGATGGTGGATTTACATCTAAGAATTATGCGCCTAGTTTTTATGCAGGCTTTGGTAAGTGGATAACTCCATTGGCAGCATTTAGGGTTGGTGCAGAAGGTGCATTAATTCCAGAATCTGGAGGGTATGATAGATATACAGAATATGCTTCAGTAGGTGTAGATTTTATGACTAGTCTTAGTAATCTTGTAACTCCATATCGCAGAGATAGAGTATTTAATCTTAATGCATTTGCTGGGGTAGCTTGGGGCGCTTCATATACTAAGGATGAGGCATCTAACTTCAAATCTAGTTCGTTTAATGCATTTGTCCCCTCTCTTAGAGCTGGTGTACAGGGGGCATTCCGCGTATCAGATGCAATAGAGTTATACCTTGAGCCTCAACTAGGATTCTATCCAATGGGTAAGCTAGAGTACCTAAATTCAATAGAAAAGGATCTCCTTTTTACAGCTAGAGCCGGTATTACATATCGTATAATGGCAGGTAATATGGCAGTAAAAACTAAGAGATATAGAGATGGTGATATTATGGCAAACACTTTTGTCTCAGCCTCTCTTGGTGCAGGTGCTTATGCCGAACGACTACAATCAGGTCTATCTTCAGAGGTTTTGACTGTTGAGAGTTCTTTATCCTTTGGTAAGTGGTTTAATAATCTTTCTGGTCTAAGACTATCGGTTTATAATTCTAACATGGATGATACATCAAGTCCTAGATATGCTAGATTTGACGTTAAGTTGATAGGTCTTCACTTAGATTATATGCTTAATATGTCAAATTTACTTTCGGGTCCTTATGAAGATCGTAAGTTTGAAGTTATTGGTATAATAGGAATGGGTTATGATCATATTTCCGCTTCCAATGGTAAAGGTGGAGCTATTGCAGGTAGTGTAAACGTTCAAGGTCTCTACAATCTAAACAAACATTGGGGTATTTATGTAGAGCCAAGTGCGATGCTATTCCTTAATAAGTTGACTGGACGTAGCTTCATCTCATCTTACAAACTTAATGGTGTTGGTAAGCTTATGTTAGGAACTCAATATCGATTCTAAGCTTTATTGATTCAATTTAATCAAGATGTATATGTATAATGAAGATCTCCGAATTGAGGATGATAAAATAAAACTTCGAGTACAACGTAATATTGTCCTTGTATCAGTAACTCTATTAATAGCAAAGTTTGTCGCATTCTTTTTGACAAACTCTGTGGGAGTTTTTACTGATGCAATGGAGAGTATTGTTAATGTAACTGCTGGTTTTATTAGTCTTTATAGTTTACATATTTCGAGTAAGCCAAAAGACAAGGATCATCCATTTGGTCATGGTAAGGCAGAGCTTATTTCAGCTTCTATTGAAGCAATACTTATCATGGTAGCTGGTGGCCTGATAATTTATGAGGGCATATCTCGATTAGTTCAACCACAAGTTGTACAGAAGCTAGACGTTGGTGTTTATATTATTGCAGCAGCAGGTATTGTAAATTGGATTCTAGGAACATACAGTATCAGAGTGGGTAAAAAATATAACTCTATCGCTTTGATAGCAGGTGGTAAGCATCTTCATTCTGATGTATACTCAACAATTGGTTTGGTTATTGGCCTTATAGTGCTCTATTTTACTGAGATAAGTTGGATAGACTCTCTACTAGCAATAACATTTGGTAGCATAATACTCTTTACAGGTATATCAATTTTGAGGAAAACTACAGAGGATATCATGGATAAGGCTGACGATGCTCTTCTTCAAGTTATTCTTAATGCTATTAATACTAAAAGAAGAGAGGAATGGATTGATATCCATAACCTGAAAGTTCTAAAGTATGGTAGTCACTACTTTATTGAATTAGATCTTACCCTACCTTGGTTTTTCAATATCAAACAAGGACACGATAGCTGTGTAGCTTTAGCGAATGTACTTCGAGAAGAGTTTGGAGCAGATAAGACAAGAATTACTATACACACAGACCCTTGTACACCTGATTCAACCTGTTCTGAGTGCGAATCTGAAAAATCAGTTAATTGTCTTAATTCATTAACGCGTAACAAACCGTTTACACTTGAAGGAATTACACAAAATAGCGATTCATTAGTATAGCAAAAAATGAAATATACTATACACATAACTCCTAAATTGGGGATAATAAATTGATCTATTATCCCCAATTTAGGAGTTTATTGATTTAAAAACTCTATTTTTGCAAGCTTAAATATTAAACATAAGATACAATATAGACTATGAGTGAGAGAAGAGTAAGAGTGCGCTTTGCACCTAGCCCTACTGGGCCTTTACACATTGGTGGAGTAAGAACAGCCTTATATAACTATCTGTTTGCAAAGCAAGCTGGAGGGGATATGATATTAAGAATAGAGGATACAGATTCTCAAAGATTTGTTCCAGGTGCAGAAGAGTATATTATTGAATCATTGAGTTGGTTAGGTATTAAGTTTGATGAGGGACAAGGGTTCGGCGGAAACTATGGCCCATATCGTCAATCAGAAAGAAAGGATATTTATAAGAAATATGTAGACATTCTTCTTGAAAGTGGTAACGCATACATTGCCTTTGACACACCACAAGAGCTTGAAGCTAAAAGAGAAGAGATTGCAAACTTTCAATATGATGCTTCGACTCGTTTATCGATGCGTAACTCCCTTACTATTTCAAACCAAGAGGTAGAGGCTTTGATTGCCCAGGGTAATCAGTACGTAGTAAGGTTTAAGATTGAACCAAATGAGGATGTTGTAGTAAATGACCTTATAAGGGGTGCTGTTACAATTAACTCGTCAATACTAGATGATAAGGTTATATATAAATCGGCGGATCAATTACCTACATACCACTTAGCCAATATTGTTGATGATCATTTGATGGAGGTTTCTCACGTTATTCGTGGTGAAGAGTGGTTACCTTCTGCTCCGCTTCATGTATTGCTTTATAGAGCATTTAATTGGGAAGAGACAATGCCTAGATTTGCACATTTGCCACTACTTCTTAAGCCTGATGGTAATGGAAAACTAAGCAAACGTGATGGTGATCGTCTTGGTTTTCCTGTTTTCCCATTGGAGTGGAAAGATCCAAAAACAGGGGATATATCTTCGGGTTATCGTGAGTCTGGTTACCTACCAGAGGCGGTTATTAACTTCTTGTCTCTTCTAGGATGGAACTCTGGTACAGAGCAAGAGATTTTTTCAATGCAAGAGTTAATCTCTCTATTTTCATTGGATAGATGCAGTAAGAGTGGTGCTAAATTTGATTATGAAAAGGGTAAATGGTTTAACCATAAATATATTCAGACCCTTTCAAATGAATCCATTGCAGAGATGTTTCAACCAATCTTAGCCAATAATGGAGTCGTTGCCTCAAATGATATAGTTTCAACTATCGTAGGGTTAGTTAAGGAGAGAGTCTCGTTTGTAAAAGAGTTATGGGATCAGACCTCATATTTCTTTGTCGCACCTACAAGTTATGATGAGAAGGTCGTAAAGAAACGTTGGAAAGAAGATACTCCTTCACAAATGAAAGAGTTGATTGACCTTCTATCCTCTATTGAAGAGTTTAGCGCTGTAGCCACAGAGGAGGCTGTCAAGTCATGGATATCTCAAAATGGATATAACATGGGTGGAGTGATGAACTGTTTCCGTCTATCGATTGTTGGCGAAGCGAAAGGTCCGCATATGTTTGACATTATATCTATTATAGGAAAAGAAGGGACTATTAAACGTCTACACTCTGCTGTAGAGATAATAGCCTAAAATAAACTATCACAATGAATAGATTCGTTATTATTGTGCTAGGAGTAATGCTAGGGTTGAATTTAGAGGCGCAGAATTTGAAGTTGGCTTATGAAGCCGACTTCAATGCCTTCTTTGACAATAGAGAGTTCTCTAGCGAATTTGCTCAGTCTCAAACTATATTTGGTGCACGTATTGCTCCTGAAATTGGAGTATCCTTCAATGGTAATAATAGATTAATGGTTGGTATTAACTATCTCCAAGAATTTGGAAATAAGAGTTTTGATACTAGACCAGATTATACGATCTATTACCAATATACAAATGATTGGTTTAATGGTATTGGTGGTTCTTTTGGTAGACGTAATCTTATGGGTAACTACCCTACGGCAATGTTTGCCGACTCAATTGCATATTATGATGCCAATCTAGAGGGATGCCTCTTCCAATTTTACAATAATAATGGCTATGTAGAGTTCTTTTGTGATTGGTTTGGACGTCAGAATGATAAGATAAGAGAGAAATTTATGCTAGGTTTAGCAGCTGAGTATAACTACACGTTTCTTTATGCAGGTCTTCATGCATATATGGAACACTATGCTGGAACAACTGCTGCTGATACATTAATTGATAATATAATAGTTCATCCGCATATTGGGGTTAGATTAGCTGATAAATTAGGTGTGAAGAGGCTTAATAAGTTATCACTTCAGGTTGGTATGATGTTAGGTATGGAGAGAGCTCGTAATGTAAGCAGTGATTTCCTTTACTCTCCTGGTGTTCAAGTTGAGCTTGAGGTAGAGTATTGGCGTGTGGGTCTTAAGAATACTTTTAGACATGGTGAAGGAATGCAGAAGCTTTATGGTCAATATGAGTCTCCAGGCAATAGAATACACTTTGGCGATCCATACTACAGAGCATCTACATATAACAGACTTGAATTATATTGTCAGATAGCAAAGACTAAGTATGTAGATTTTAAGTTCAATTCTGTGTTTCACTCTGATGGAAATGTCGCTTTTGATTGGCAACAGATGCTGACACTAAGCGTAAACCTCTCAAATAAATAGTAGAGAATATCATATTATGTCATTATATAGTGCATCAATACATCTTCTTCCTTTAGCAGTTAAAATATTGTCTTTCTTTAGAACAAAAGAGAGAGATCTATGGATAGGTCAGAAGGAGGTTTTTGTAAATCTAGAGCAGAAGATAGATAACAACTCTAAATACATATGGTTTCATGCTGCCTCACTCGGGGAGTTTGAACAAGGTCGACCTTTAATGGAGAAGCTCAAAGTGGATAATCCAGAATTCAAAATTATTGTTACCTTCTTCTCTCCGTCAGGTTATCAAGTACGTAAAGATTGGGCAGGAGCTGATATTGTTTGCTACCTTCCTTTTGATACAAAGTCTAATGTGACACGTTTCTTGGATATAGTTAAGCCAACAAAGGTGTTCTTTATTAAGTATGAACTTTGGTGTAACTATTTATATGAACTTCGTCGTCGTAGAATAGACACTTATATCATCTCTGCGATATTTAGACCTACACAGAACCTATTTAATTCTATTGAGAGTGAAGGAAGGTCACCATTCTCAAGAATGATATCGAGAACTTTTGGAAGGTGGACAGGTTATAACCATAATCTTCTGAAATGCTTTACTCACATATTTATTCAGGATGATGATTCTGCAAGAATACTCGAGAGGGCAGGCATTGAAAGCTATACAGTGTGTGGTGATACCCGTTTTGATAGAGTGGTTGACATACAAAGAGCATCTAAGGATTTACCTCTTATTGGTGAGTTTTCTCACGAGAATAGAGTTATGATAGCTGGGAGCTCTTGGCCTAAAGACGAAGAGATAATAATTAATTGGTTCAATAATAATTCAGGAGTTAAACTAATAATAGCTCCACATGAGATAGGAAAGGATCATATTGATGAGATTATTTCTAGACTGAAAAGACCACATATACTACTTTCAGAAGCAACTAAGGATAATATTTGTAAGGCTGATTGCCTTATTATAGATTGCTTCGGCTTACTCTCATCAATATATAGATATGCTCAGATAGCATATATTGGTGGTGGTTTTGGTGTAGGTATTCATAATGTATTGGAGGCTGCAGTTTATGGTATGCCTGTTATCTGGGGACCTAACTACCGAAAATTTAGAGAAGCAAAACAATTACTTGATAGTCAAGCTGGATTCACTATTGATGGGGAAGATAGCTTTAATGAAGTTATAAATAGGTTAACCACAGACACAGATTATCTTAAATATACAAGTGCAAAAGCAGGTGAATATGTTTCTCAAAATGCTGGTGCTACAATGATAATTTACAATTCAATTTTTGATAGTAGAAATACTTAACTATAAAACGAAGATTATGTCAGTACATACTCCTACAACAAGGAAAGTGACTACACGTCGCTTAATAGAGATGAAACAGCGTGGAGAAAAGATCTCAATGCTTACAGCATATGATTTCTCTATGGCAACATTAATAGATCAAGCAGGTATAGATGTTATACTTGTAGGAGATTCCGCTTCTAATGTTATGGCAGGGAATGCGACAACACTTCCTATTACACTTGATCACATGATATACCATGGTCAGTCTGTGATGAGAGCTGTAAAAAGAGCTCATGTTGTGGTAGACCTTCCATTTGGTACTTATCAAGGAAACTCAAAAGAGGCTCTTGCTTCAGCTATTAGAGTAATGAAGGAGACTGGTGCTGACAGTATTAAACTCGAAGGAGGAGCTGAGATTAGAGAATCTATAGAGAGAATCCTAAGTGCAGGTATCCCAATCATGGGTCACTTAGGTTTAACTCCTCAGTCAATAAATAAGTTTGGGACTTACACAGTCAGAGCAAAAGAGG
This sequence comes from Bacteroidales bacterium, assembly GCA_051648105.1. Taxonomy (GTDB): domain Bacteria; phylum Bacteroidota; class Bacteroidia; order Bacteroidales; family UBA7332; genus UBA7332. The sequence goes on along the minus strand of JBOFEN010000096.1, from coordinate 26,739 downwards.
AGGCAGAAGCCAACAAGTTGATTGAAGATGCAAAGCTTCTTCAAGAGATAGGATGCTATGCAATTGTTCTAGAAAAGATTCCAGCTCAGTTAGCAGCTAGAGTAGCTTCAGAACTAACTATACCAATCATTGGTATTGGTGCTGGTGGGTATGTTGATGGCCAAGTTCTTGTTATGCATGATATGTTGGGTATCAATAAAGATTTCTCTCCACGTTTCCTAAGAAGATATGCCAATCTTCACGAAATTATTGTGGATGCAGTAGGTAACTACGTGAAGGATGTCAAGAGTAATGATTTTCCAAATGATAGCGAAAGCTATTGATTTGTAATAGATAAAGGCCGGAGTATACTATTTTATTATGTATACTCCGGCCTTTATTTATTACTTGATTAGGTCTCTCTCCATCCACTTCTTACTATGCCAACGACGCAATAAGATAACTGCTCTAAAGCACTCGTCTACAGTAAATGCAATCCAAATTCCAATGACTCCATACCCCCAGTGTACTCCCAATATATAGCTCAAGCCTACTGCAAATACCCACATAGAGAATAGTCCTAGGTATACTGAGAAACGAGCATCACCAGTTGATCTTAGTGCAAATACCATGGTCATATTGATTGTTCTTCCAAATTCCAAGATAAAATCTATCATTAATATTGTCGCACCAATTGCAATAATATTCGGATTCTCTGTCAATAATCCCATAATCATAGTACCACTTGCAGCTACTATACCAGCAATAATACCAGTAACTATCATAGCTCGTTTAAGACTATCTAGACATACTCTATAAGCATCATCTTTACGTTTTTCACCTATTAATTGTCCCACAAGGATACTGTTACCAAGAGCAACAGCCATTGCAAATAGGTAGGTCAACATCGCGATATTAGTGGCGTAAGTACGAGTAGTAACCGCTTCTATGGACATCATATTTGCAAACATAGTTACCACAACTTGCGAAGTACTATAGGATATCTGCTCAGTAGCAGCAGGAGCACCAATGTGTAATAGTTTTTTCAGCTCATCAAAAGGGAATGGCTTGAATTGAGAAAAACTAAATGAAGGAACAACGTATTTGAAAAGTATGTAAAGTAGTATAACCACAGCTATTAGCCTACTTATCGTAGTAGCTATAGCAGCTCCTTCAACACCCATTGCAGGTAGTCCTAAGTGTCCAAATATTAGCAGGTAATTACCTATTATATTTACAATATTAATAACCATTGTTACCATCATAGAGTATTTACCTCTATTAGTAGCTCTTAATATTGCTGAGATAGTAAGACTTATTGATTGTAAAAATGCGAAACCTCCCACCCATTCAAGATATCTAATACCATCAGACATTAGTTCTGGATCTAGTTTAACTAGTTCAAGTAGAATCTCTCCACCAAAGATTAAGAATAGGCTGGTCGCAAGACCAAGTACTAGGTTAAAGATAAGAGAAACGCCAACGACTTGTGTCATTTTCTTACTGTTTCCTGCTCCTGTGTATTGTGAGCAAAGTACAGAAGTACCTAAGGTGGTAACAGAGAATATCAGTATAACCATGTTAAATACTTGGTTCACTACACCTACTGAGGCAACTGCATTATCAGAATATCTACTTAACATCACAGTGTCAGTCATTCCCAATAACATAAACAGAAGCCCCTCAATAAATATTGGAACAGTAATGTTTATAAGCCTTTTTCTAATTTTTCTTCTCTCCTCCATATAATTTTACCTCTCATTTTTGTGGCTGCAAAGGTAGGTAGTTTTATCTTCTTGATAAATAGCAGAAAATGAAAGATTTATTTTCTTTTCCCAAAAACGTATATATTTCATAGTAAGAAGAGAATAATAAAAGGGGGGACACATATAGTGCCCTCCCCTTTATATTCTCATACTAGAAATTGTTATTCACTAATAATAGCAACTCTATTCCAGTTATTTTCTTCGTAAACTTGTTCACTTGAGCCCTTAGCCATTGTTGTAATTTGAGATGGATTAACCCCAAACTTATCAGTCAACACTTTAGCCACGCTTTCAGCTCTTCTTTCGCTCAACTTCATGTTATACTCTTCTGAACCAGTTGCTTTATCAGCATAACCAACAACTTTATATTGTTTGTTTGGGTTAGCTTTGATCACATTAGCCATGTTTGATATGGTTAGCATTTGATCTTTCAGTACCTTAGAGCTATTGAAGCTAAATAGCACAGCAGTAGGTGAAGCCATTACGCTTGGAGCCTCTTTTATTACCTCAATGACTTGCGGTTTTTTATTTCTAGCTTCGATAAGATCCCTCTCTAGTTGAGCATTTTTGTTATTAGCATCATTTAGTGAAGCGTGTAGGTCATTTACTCGACTGTTCAAACGAGACACTTCTACAGGACACTGAGGGTCGTATTGATCAAAGTCTCTTTTTGGAAACTTAAAGGCAATACCTGCTGTTACAGCGAACAGACCATCAAGATCTCTGTTCCCAACTTTACCATCCCATACTTCTGGGAATAGGGCAACGCTACCCTCGATATTGATATCTATAAGTTTAGAGACACGGAAGTTATTTATTAAACCAAATCTCTCAGTCAACGTAGCCTTAACATCTTTACCATCAGCCCAACCAAAACCAGCATAAATTATCGGTTCATATACTCGTTTTGGATTGTAGTTGAATGCATTGATTATGTTGAACATGAAGTCCATTCTAACACTGTAGTAATCCCACTCAAAAAGCTTCGAAGGATTCTCAAATTCAGTTCCTTTAAGTTTAAATCCCCCAACAACACCACGGGCCCCAAATGCAGGAGTAACCCATTTGCCAACCTCAAAGTTTATCGCAGGAGTCATTCTGTCCTTAAACTTTGCCTCCATGTCATTTTCTCCTCGATATACTTGGAATCCACCATTTGCACCAATGTACCATCCGTCCCAAAATTTATTGACAACAAACTGAGGTTTACTCTTTTTTTCATACTCCTCAACGCCCTCTTGAGCTGAAGCTGAGGTGAATGCTACTGCTGCAAACGAAAGAAGTAGCGCACTTTTCTTGTAAAGTTTCATAGTTCTAGGTTTTATTTGTATGTGAAAATCATCGATTAGTTAGAATTCTCTTTTTCGATATATAAACAATCACGATTCAATTATTGTTTGTTTTAATTTCATTTTTTTTCAAAACAATCAGTTGTAAGCCCCTAATCATTGATGATAAATAGAATAAATGTTTTATCTTCGTAGAATTAGTCATAAGAAATAAACACTATTAATATAAAACACTATGTCAAAGACCACGTTCTCTAGAGCCTTCTGGGTAGCCAACGGTGTTGAGCTACTCGAGCGTATGGCCTATTATGCAGTATTTATTGTGATAACTCTATACCTTTCTTCGGTATTAGGCTTCTCAGATATTGAGGCAGGTATTATATCCGGGCTCTTTTCAGGCTTTCTATATCTACTACCAATGTTTAGTGGAGCCCTAGCAGACAAGATTGGATTTCGTAAATCTATGATGCTCGCCTTTGGGTTACTAACCATAGGTTATGCAGGATTAGGAATACTGCCGACTATGCTTCAGAATGCAGGATTAGTATCATACGGCATGGATACTGAGTTTTTAGGACTTAAGGAGAGTGCAATCAAATGGGCTGTGGTTCCTGTTCTTATTGTAATAATGATTGGAGGATCTTTCATTAAATCAGTAATCTCTGGAACAGTAGCCAAAGAGACAACTTCAGAGACAAGAGCGAAAGGCTTCTCACTTTTCTATATGATGGTTAATATAGGTGCATTTACAGGTAAAACTGTCGTGGACCCTCTACGTAAATCTATGGGAAGCGAAGGTCTTGTTGTCCTGAACTATTTCTCTGCTGCTATGACTCTACTTGCATTTATTGCAATATATTTTATGTATAAATCAACAGAGCATCAAGGTGAAGGGAAATCATTCCGTGAGATTGGTAGATCACTAATTAAAGTGTGTTCAAATGGTAAGCTAATTATGCTTACACTTATTGTGAGTGGATTCTGGTTAGTTCAGGGGCAGCTATATGCAACTATGCCTAAGTATGTTTTGAGAATGGCTGGTGAGGATGCTTCTCCTGCATGGTATGCCAACGTTAATCCTCTTATTGTTGTTATATTTGTGAATATGGTGACCCGATTAATGGCCAAGAAGAGTGCTCTTACTTCTGTTTCAATAGGTATGTTTATTATACCTATCTCAGCACTATTGATGGCGATGGGTAACCTATTCCCAGCTGAGAATTTGATATTGGGTATGCACCCTATTGCCTTTATGATGGTTCTAGGGATAGTATTTCAAGCTATTGCCGAGACATTCATATCTCCTCGATTCCTAGAGTACTTCTCACATCAAGCGCCAAAGGGTGAAGAGGCTATGTATTTAGGATTCTCTCACTTACACTCATTCTTTTCATACATATTTGGATTTGGTATTGCAGGGGTACTATTGAGTAAATATTGCCCAGATCCAGAACTCTTTGAGACAAGAGAGGCATGGCAAGCTGCTTCAGCCAATGCACACTACATTTGGTATGTATTTGCAGCCATTGGATTGGTTGCTGCAATATCTCTACTTATCTTTGGACGATTAACCAGAGAGAAAGCAGAGGTTACTAGATAACATTTATTAGCTATACCAATTATATAGCAACAATATACAATAGGACTACTGCTCAGTTTTAGCAGTAGTCCTATTATTTTATATTAATACATTATGGGAAATAGAGAGTATGTAGTAGTTGTGACAGGCGCAGCGCGAGGCATTGGAAGGGCAATAGCAGAGAGATTTGCTGAGCAAGGCTATATTGTCATAGCAGCAGATATTCATACAGCACGCTATGAAAGTGAGAATATTCACTACAGAAGAGTAGACCTCTGCTCTGAAGATGATATATCTAATCTATTTGTTTTCGCTCAAGAGACATTTGGTACAGTCCATATATTAGTTAACAATGGAGCAATAAGCCACTTTAATAAGAGTATATTAGATGTAACTCCAGATGAATTTAACAAGGTTATTGCTACAAATCTTACTGCTGCTTTTCTATGCTCTAAAGAGATGGTGAGAGTAAATAGTGGAGAGCTTTTTGGACGAATAATTAATATTTCATCCACTAGATACCATCAGAATGAATCTGACTGGGAGGCATATGGCGCATCCAAGGGTGGGTTAATATCACTAACAAACTCTCTTTGTGTATCACTCTCGGATAGGCCAATAACAGTCAATGCTATATCTCCAGGGTGGATTCAGTGTGAGGATTATGATTCACTCTCAGAAGATGACCACAAACAACATCCATCTGGACGAGTTGGACGAGCAGATGACATATCTAGGTTAGTTCTATTTCTTGCTAATAGAGAAAATGATTTCATTAACGGTGCAAACATTATTGTTGATGGAGGAATGACAAAGAAGATGATTTATCAATAAAAGGGAATCTTATTCCCTTTTACCTCTGAATATCATCATTCTTATAGACTTGCTATAGCTTAAATAGTTCCACATCCAGTCCATCAATACAGAGATCTTGTTCTTCACCCCTAAAATAGATCTAAGGTGAACAACGAGCCAAATAATCCATGCAAAGAAACCTCTCATCTTTATACCAGGCAGATCAGCAACAGCCTTATTCCTTCCAACAGTGGCCAAGCTACCCATATTGCGATATGAGAATGCAACTGCACTTTTACCATTTGCCAATCGGTTTAGATTATTAGCAACTAGATCTCCTTGTTGGATAGCAACTTGTGCAACTTGAGGGTGACCATTCGGGTAATCCTTGTCACCCTCAACCATAGCAAGATCACCTATAGCATAAACGGAGTCCATACCTTTTATTGCCAATATTGAGTCGGTGATTATTCTATTACCCCTTCCTATAGAATCCTTAGGAATACCATTGATTAGGTTACCAGTCACTCCACTAACCCAAATAACTAGCGAGGAAGATATAGTCTCACCACTGCTTAGATGAACAACATCATGCTCATACTCCACTACACGACTATTAAGCATAACATCCACACCCATAGTTTGTAGGAATGAGAGAGCAGCACTTGAAGCACCCTCAGACATTACCCCAAGCAATTTGCTAGAAGCCTCTATGAGGTGAATCTTTATGTTGAAAGGCTTCAACTCTTTGTAATATTTTGGAATAACATAGCGCTTCATCTCTGATAGTACCCCTGCAACCTCTACACCCGTTGCACCACCACCCACGATAACAATATTCAGAAGACGCTCCCTCTCTATACTACTCTCACTCAATGCTGCTCTTTCAAGCTGCATAAGAATCTTATTACGTACCAGCATAGCCTCTTCGGCACTCTTCATAGAGTAAGCATTCCTCTCCAGAGACTCATTTCCAAAGAACATTGTCTTAGTGCCAGTTGCAATAACTAAATGATCATAACCAATCCCACCTACAGATGTGGTAAGTATCTTCTTATCAGACTCCACACCAAAGACCTCAGCAAGAAGAAACGTAACATTCTTCTTATTGCTGAATACCTTTCTAAAAGGGAAGCATATAGAGCTAGCCTCCAAACCTGATGATGTGACTTGATAGAGTAGGGGTTGAAACTGGTGATAGTTATTTTTATCTATCAAAGTTATATCATAAACCTTCTCATCTAGATCAGTTGCCAATCGCAATCCAGCAAATCCCCCTCCAATTATTACTACTCGTTTGCGTATCATAATATTAAGCTATGTTTGTTAGCTACTAAACAAATAAGAGATATAATCAGTTCCTCAAACTACAATCTTATTCTATTTACTATCTCTACATCCGCAGGTATCCACTCTACGTCATAGAGACTATCAACATCTAGCCATCTAGCATCACTATGTACCCTCATCTCAACCTCCCCTTTGATAATAGAGCACATATAGCTATGTATGGTCACAACAAATGAAGGATACTCCCACTCGCTCTTGCAAATATGTTTATCAATAGAGACCTCAACGTTAAGTTCCTCCATAATCTCCCTACACAGAGCCTCACAATGACTCTCCCCAGCCTCTATCTTACCACCAGGAAACTCCCATAAACCCATAAACTCACCATCTGCTCTCTGTGTTGCCAGATAAAGACCATCCATGACAATTACAGCCGCAACGACTTCTATATGCTTCATAACTAAATTGCTTTAAGATATTGTGCCATTATCGGCATCTTGACTTCCCACGTAATATTCATAGGAAGATCACCATTTGACTCCTTATATTCAACTAAACCGAAGCAGTGAAAAGCGTTAGTGTTTCCAAAAGCATCCTTTTTGTCTTCACGAACAAAAAGGATTATCCGCCTTTTGCTACTTCTCTGCTCTGTATATTTCATACCACCACGATTCTCATGAGAGTCTCTGTTTTGTGACTGCCAGTGAAAAAGCTTATCATTGATTATATAATCGTTGTACTGAGTAGAAGGAGAGAACTCCTCATCAGACTTATTTAGAGTGACAAAGAGAATAGTAGAATTATACTCATCAAGATTAAAGACCCCTGTTACTGATCCTTGCATATTATTATTTTCAGTCTGCCTACCAGCCATGATGAAAATCTCCTCACGAGTATAGCTTCCATAAAGCTCTAGGTTAGGTATCTCTTGATCCTCCATCCTTTGAGTCTTTATCTTTAAATTACCTAGCAGGTAGTCAACAATCTCCCCCAACTCAGTTTTAAAACAAGAGTATTCACTTCTATGCAGTAGCTCTAATGCATCATAGATTGAGTCAAACCCTGTTTTATTCAAGTTGTTTTGGAAGATATTAAAGTAAAGCATTAATGCGTACGCTCTATTATTTGGAGACAAGTACTCTTTATCTCCATTGACGAAGCCCTTGATAAAGTGTAGATATGAGCTTGAATTATGGTGCAGTAACCTTGATATACCATTTTCTAGAAGTTTTGTAATCTCATCATCTGAATAATCTATCCTACCAGCTGCTCTTTTTAGAGAACTCCAGCAGTTTTTCCCTCTATAAAGTATGCGAATATCTTGACCATTATTAGAGATGAATTGAGAAATAGTAGGCAGACTGTTACTATAGCTATTTATCTCTTTAATAATTCGTTGCTTGTTGTAAATGGCTTTCGATATATTATCTAATATATATTTACGAGCCAATTTCTCCATTATGATTGAACAGCCATGGGGTAGGAGAGTGAAACCCTCTTTGATCTGCTTCTCAATACTTCTCTCTGGATTGGTTGTTAGTGCACGGAACCTGTTGGAGAAATCATACTTATTATTAACCTGAGAAACAAAATCAAGGACTGTCAACTCACTCTTATTGGCAGAAAGGCGTAAACCACGACCTAACTGCTGGAGAAAAACCGTGAGACTCTCCGTAGGTCGAAGAAAAAGCACACTATCTACCTCTGGTATATCTACACCCTCATTAAAGATATCTACCACACACAGGTAGTTCAATCTCCCTTCCCTTAGATCATTTACAACAGCATGTCTTCGCTCATCTGAACTGTCAGAGGTTAGACTCTCAGCTTTAAATCCATATGAGGTTAGCTCCTGTGCCATAAAATCGGCATGACGCTTGTTCACACAGAAGCATAAGGCACAGCAGTTATACTCATCGGCTAGATATTTGCGAATAGCATCAACAATTAATCCAGCACGCGACCTACTACATAGCTTATCAGATAATCTATCAATATTATACTTCTGACCACTCCATAGTGATTCGTCACTCAGGTTAGTACTATCAGTCACACATAGATATTGAAAAGGAGTTAGTAGTCCAGCTTGAAGTGCTTGTGGTAGCCTAATCTCTGCACCTATTCTCCCTCCAAAGTCTGGCCTAAGGTCTTTGTTGTCCATTCTTTCAGGCGTAGCTGTCAGACCAATAAGTATCTTTGGATCGAAGTGATCGAATATCTTACGATAACTATCAGCTTGACTATGGTGTGCCTCATCAATAACTATATAGTCGTAAAAGGTAGGATCTAACTCGGATAATATATCCTTAAATCTATTATTTAACATGGCAATGGAAACAAATAGATGCTCATAGTCACTTACATCTTCGGGAGAGCTATTACCAACCCAAAGAGAGCCAAAGTTAGCATCTCCGAGAACACTCCTATACGTGGAGAGAGCTTGACGTAGTATCTCCTCCCTATGAGCAGTGAACAGAATCCGAGCACGTGGATTATCTCGTCTGAATCTTTGATAGTCAAAAGCAGATATGGCAGTCTTTCCAGTTCCTGTTGCAGCAACAACAAGGTTCCGCCAGTTATTATACTCCTCACGCTCCACACGTAATTTATCTAATATCTCTTTTTGATGGGGCAGTATTGTAAAGTGCCTATATATTGATTGTATACTACTATCTTTAATGCTATATCTATTGAGCTCCTTTCTAAACTTATCAATACCACCCTCGCTGAATGATTCAAAATTGGCACTGTTCCAGTATAAGTCAAATGTAGCCATGGCACTCTTGATGATGTGTGGATTCTCAACACTAGTAACTCTCATGTTCCACTCTAGACCATCTGTTTGTGCCGACTTTGAAAGATTAGAAGAGCCAATGTATGCACTATTCATTCCAGAGTTTCTGACGAATATGTATGCTTTCGCGTGAAGGCGCTCAACCTCAGTGTTGTATGATATCTTAATTTCACAATTAGGCAGCGAAGATAACTGCTCCAAAGCTTTAGCCTCAGTAGCACCACAGTAAGTTGTTGTTATTATTCTAATCCTTTTACCTCTATCGAGACAAAACTTTCTTAAATCATCCATCAGAATCCGCACTCCAGATAGTCTAAGAAAAGATACTACGAAGTATATCTCATCAGAACTAGCTATTTCACGGCGTATCTCTTCACCCAAAGAGATTGTACTGCTACCACCAGTGAATAGATTACTTACTCTAAATCCAGAGAGCGGACGCACAGTTTGTACCATACTATCACTCTGTAGGATACTCTTCTCTCTTGATATTACTTCTGACAATAATGAGGCAGGTTCTGATATCTCTCTATTATTATCAATACCAGCCTCCCTTAAGACTCTATTTATTAATGATACTCTATCATCAACACTATCGCTATCCTCAAGTCTTTTCCTTATTATACTTGCTAAGTAGTTTGCCAGTAATTGAGAAGACTCTGCACTATCCATCTCTTTTGTTATGCAAAGCATCTCTCTCTGTTCACTATCCTTTATTGAACTATCTATATTATTATTGATAAGATGCTCGTATATCCCCTCCTTAAGCATGGTGATTAAAGGTTTTATTGGTTTATATACAAATATAGTAGAATGTAATTACTAACTATTACACTTTTCTACCTAATCCAATACTCCTTTATACTTCAAGAAAATAATATACGCCACACCACCGAATCAAATCAGAGGTGTGGCGTATATAAATATGTTTCTACATTACAATGCCACCTTAAAGCTTCTTCCAGCTACAGTTACTATATATAAAGTGCCGCTATTTAACTCTAGTGACTCATCCCTTCCTGTTGCAATAATATCCCTAAGTTTGCTACCCATAGCATTATATATGGATATCATATCCCCAGGTTCTAAGGATTCTATAGCTATTACATTGCCGCTCTTCTTGTATACCCTAATTGTAGAACCAGTTGTCTCACTACTTGAGCTTAATAGATCAAAATCCACATCTAGTGATAGGTCAGTAAATACATTATTGACTATCAGAAGATTTTCATCCGAGAGCTCAGAAGTAACATCGTCGCGATTCAAGTGTACCGTTTTGATCACAAACCCCTCTTGCACTACGATCTCAAATGTCACATCCTCTCCAAGAGAGATCTCTATATGATCAAGCTCACTACCATTAATCTTGACATTGCCTCCTTGGTTACTCTCTATTGAAGCCTTCACTAATATGCCATCTGTACCACTTATATTATCAAACATAGACCATGTGGGTGCCTTTTCATATAGGAATATGCTCCCAAGTGGGACATAAAGATTTGTTTTACCGTACGAACTGAAACTATTTGAGGATACACTCGGAGGTGTCCGTCTCTTAATATGTAGCTCTTCAAGTTCAGTGACCCCACTAAATGCTAATGTTCCCACACTCTCTAGTTTGTCTCCAATATAGACACTATTTAATGACCTACACCCTATAAAGCACCTATTAGGTATACTCTTGATAGGATCTGGAAGTGTTATTGTATTTAGTGAGGTGCAGCTATAGAAGGATGAAATGCCTAAGCTAACCAGATTTTTTGGAAGGTGTATGGAGCTTAATGCCTCACAGTTACTGAAAGCAGACTCACCAATTGAGTTCACACTCTCAGGAATTGTAATTGAGTCAAGCTTATTACAGTTATTAAAACATAAGTCAGGTATCTCCTCTAGTATGTTGCTAAGCGTTACTTCCCTTAGTGAGCTACAGTTAGCAAATAGTTGCTTTCCAATTGTAGTCACACTATTGGGGATATTGATATATTTTAGTGATGAACAATGCTCAAAAGCATTATCTCCAATAGAGGTTGTGCCATAAGGAATAGCTATTGTCTCTAGATATTTACATTCACTAAATGTATACTCCTCTATAGATCTAACTCCTTCTGGAATGGTTAACTCTTTAATAAACTTGCAGTTTCTGAATGCACTTTTTCTTATTGTTTTAATCCCACTGGGCAGGGATAAAGCTATTACGTTTGAATTAAAGAATGCAAAACTGTTTATCGAGTGGATACTCTCAGGTAGTTTTATTTCTACAATTATACAATCCTTAAACATATAAGGAGGGATTTCATCACCTATGGGTTGATAACCATTTATATATTCGCCACCCCCTTGTATTATTCTACAATTAGATATGTCGAGATACCTCAACTCACCATCAGTTTTATTACCTGCCTTATCCCTGCCAGACATATGCCTAATCATTGCAATATCACTTCCATTTATCTCACCGCTCAATGATAGGTAATAGATTTTATCATCTAGGGATATAATATCCTCTAAACTACCACCCTTTTCAATGTGAATATTTGTTTTGTGAGGCTCTTTGTCTCCAACAGCTATGTAGTTAGCAAAACCACTCCAATTAGGATCTTGATAATATAAATGCTCACTAGTAGGAGGTGTATATAGGTTTATACTAGATATCCCACTAAAGATTGAGCTAGTGTAACTTGTTGGAGGTGTATCAGATTGCATGATTACTTTAAGCAGCCTCTCACAATCGCTAAAGGCTAGATTACCTATGTTAGTAGTACCCCTAGGTATCTCTAGACTGTCTAGAGAGTTACAATGTCTAAAAGCCATACTCCCAATTGTTTGTGTGCTATGCGGTATCTTGATGTCTCGGAGTGAACTACACTTGTAGAAGGCTGAGGCTTCAATTGTCTTAATGCTTGTAGGAATATCTATTGACTCTAGAGAGGTGCAGTGTGAGAATGCTCCTAGTCCGATTATATCTATACCCTCTGGTATACTTACCGAAACAAGGGAGCTACAGTTCGTAAATGTGTACCATCTAATGCTACTGATATTACTATGTAACTTAATCGTCTCAAGAGAGCTGCAATATGCGAATGCCGAGGTGCCTAAAGACGTAACAGTTTGTGGGATATCTATGTGTATAAGAGAGCTACATCCCTCAAATGCAGATATACCTATAGAAGTGGTTCCAGTGCTTAATACTATAGTACTTAGTGACGAACAGTTGCGAAATGTTGAGTTCTCTATTCGAATCACTTTATTGGGAATATTGATTGATTGTAGAGATGAGCACCCTTCGAATGCCTTCTCTCCTATAGTGGAAACAGATGATGGAATAACTACACTACTTATTGTTTTTGTGTTTGCAAAGCCAGAAGAGGAGATCATAACTATTCTGTACGTTTCTCCCATATATGAGATTGATTCTGGAATGACTAGATCCCCTATGATTTCACTGTCCATAGATATAGATACCTCTCTTTTGGAGGAGTCTAAAATGGTGAATTTAAGGTTGTCCACAACAAATGTACTAGCCCAAGCCGATTGTAGGGTTAAGGCGAATAAGATTATTAGCAGAGTTCTATAACTAATTACTCGTCTCATATTTGTATCTATTAATTGATAGTGTGCTTTATTTGATATATGGCAGTAGTTCAAAACAATAAACACTCTGTAATGTATAATAGTTTTAATTATGGTAACTATTAATCAACCCAATACTGCTCTATATTGAAGAAATGTGCTATCTGTAATGGTTAAATATCGGAACTATAATTATCTAAGGGGGTAACTCCAAAAGTACGTACGTATTTACACTAAAATACGTACGTATTTCTCTCAACTTACGTACGTATTTTGTACCAAATACGTACGTATTTTTGAAGATGCTCGCCTTTGTTTTGTAAGTTATTGTAAGCAAGTTGTTTAGATCTGGTGTTTCTGAGGTGTAGTTGTATAGTTAGAGGTCGTTTTTATGGTAGTTCTTAGATGATTTATTTGTAGTATGAATAGTTATAATGAGTTTTGGGTTGAGGTGAGAGATATTATTGGTATTAGTTGATTTAATGAACATTATTAGCGTGTCATAATAACATATCTAGGATATACGACAAAGAGTGCTGTCTAAAAGCTAATACGACAAAGCTTTTAAACAGCACTCTTTAGAGCCCAAGGCTCATATTATAGGGCAGAAATCTTCATGTGAGATAGTGCCTCTTTATCAGTGAATAGTTCCGCATTCTCAGATCTTCTGGCAATGTAAACAGCAGGATATAGTTTCTCACTTTCGGGATCGCTGCCAAGCATAGCATCGAAGATGTTTGCTTTTGAAGCCCCTGTAGCATGAAAGATCAACGTGCGAGCCTCATATATAGGGCGTGCAGTTAGTGCAATACGATTTTGTCCGCTTTCTGGATGAGTGGTTGCTTCGTATGCATTTGGTGATTGAAGTAATCTCTTTTGCCCTGGAAAAATGGAGCTTGTATGTCCATCTGTTCCTACACCAAGAATTACCAAATCGAAGATAGGGTATCCATTGTGGCAAGGTAGATTCTCCTTTAGAAGTCCATTGTACCTCTCGGCTTCAGTAGAGGCTTCAGCCTTGCCATCAATAGGATATATATTCTTAGGTTTAATCTCTAGGTGGTCTATGAACCCGCGTTTTGCTTCGCCATAGTTGCTTTCTGCTGACTCTTCAGCCACGCATCGTTCGTCCACCCAATAGAGGTTTATCCTTTCCCACTCAATTTTACCTTTATACTTCTCCCTCCAGAGCTTGAAAAGCAAGGCAGGGGTTGAACCTCCTGAGATGGCAAGATTGAACTCTTTCGAATCGTGCATCTCTAGATCACTAATAATCTTGCGAGTTACAGCCTCTGCGGTACTCTCTGGTGTTTGAAATGGGTATACCTTCATTGATGAGTTGATATTAAAGTTCACAGTATAGGTCAGTGTTTGTAAGGTTCTTGCATGGGTTTGTCCAGCTGTGGCCTTGAGCCATGAGTGACTCAGCCTCTTTTGGTCCCCAAGAACCTGCAGGGTAACCACAAAGAGGAATCTCTTGGTTCTCTTGCCACTCTTTGATTATTGGATCGAAGAATCTCCAGCTCTCTTCCACAGCATCACTACGAGTGAATAGGGTGGCGTCACCCATCATGCAGTCGTCGAGAAGTCGTGCATATGCATCTCCTAGAGGAACTCCTCCTAGTTTGTCATATGTAAAGTCAAGGGATACATCTTTAACCTCATATCCACCACCTGGTACCTTCATTGATATTCGCAGGACGACACCCTCATTTGGCTGTAACCTTATGATGAGTTTGTTTCTAACTCTGTGGTTTGTGTCGTTTTTGAAGAGTAGATGAGGTGTTGGCTTGAAGTGTACTACAATCTCCGATACTTTTGTTGGCATCTGTTTTCCAGTACGCATATATATAGGTACTCCTTCCCATCTCCAGTTGTCTATGAAAAGTTTCATAGCAAGGTATGTCTCGGTTCGGGATTCGCTGTTTATACTCTTCTCATTTCTGTATCCAACAATGTGTTTGCCTCCGATTTGTGATTCTATGTATTGTCCTCTCACTACATTGTCTTTGATCTCTTGTCGTATCATAGGCTTTAGTGATTGGTATACCTTTAGTACTTCGTTGCGGAAGTTGTCAGCATTGAATACGCTAGGTGGCTCCATGGTAGTAACAGCCACAAGCTGGCTAAGGTGGTTTTGTACCATATCACGCATAGCTCCTACGCCGTCGTAGAACCCGCCTCGTGACTCCATTCCTAGATTCTCAACTGCTGTAACCTCAATGTATTCGATGTAGTTCCTGTTCCAAAGAGGTTCGAATATACCATTAGAGAATCTAAGAGCCATTATGTTAAGAACAGTCTCTTTTCCTAAGAAGTGGTCTATGCGGTATATCTGATTCTCATTGAATACAGAGCGAAGTATTGTGTTTAATTCGAGAGCTGAATCGAGATTATACCCAAAAGGTTTCTCTACGATTATTCTTTTAACTCCTTCGGTTCCGCTGTCGAGGTTTAGCCCATGCTCTTTGAGGTGAAGAGGCACAACTCCGTATAGAGATGGGGGAGTAGCTAGGTAGAATAGGTAGCTCTCTGGGTTCTCTATTATTTGATCTAGCTCTTTGAGTCTAGTTTTCAGCTTGGAGTACTCTTGAGCTTGTGAGGGTTCCATCTGTTGGTAGTGTACCAATTGGATGAATTTCTCAAGCATCAGGTTCTCTTCTTCAGGTGGGTTAACGAATCGGACAATCTGTTCGCGTATATATTGTTGGTACTCTTGGTCATTGTAGGATGTTCTTCCTGTGCCAAGAATAGCAAATCTCTGTGGTAGTCTGCTGCTTTTGTGCAGTTGGTATAGTGCTGGGATGAGTTTTCTCTTAGTGAGGTCACCTGAGGCACCGAATATGACTAATATTTGGCTTTTAGCTTCTGACATATAGTGCTCTATTAAGGGTTAAGCGTTATAGCTACCCGATTTAGTATTTCCACCCATTCCACTCCAGTTTTCGTGGAAGAATTCGCCACGCTTGCGATCTATGCGCTCAAATGTGTGAGCACCGAAGTAGTCTCTCTGAGCTTGAATGATGTTGGCAGGTGAGTTGGCTGTTGTAAGTGCGTAGAAGTATTGAAGAGCTGAAGAGAATGCAGGTGTTGCTATCTCATCCATAGTTGCATTTGCTATTGTCTCTTTCCATGCTTGTTTGGCATTTGTTATCTCCTGTACGAAGTATGGAGCAAGAAGAAGGTTCTCTAGCTGTGGGTTTTCCTCAAAGGCTTTTGCAATTGAGTTAAGGAATTGTGAGCGTATGATGCATCCACCTCTCCAAAGTCTAGCTATGGTTGAGAGGTCTAGTCCCCATCCAAGTTCTATTGAAGCTTTGCGTATAAGTTCAAACCCTTGTGCATATGATACTAGTTTTGAGGCATAGAGAGTCTCTTCTATTTTTTTTAGTTGTAGCTCGCGAGACTCTTTGTCTACTTTTGGAGTGATAACTCTCGAGTAAGCTGCAGCTGAGGCTACTCTAAGGTCTTTGTGAGCAGAGAGGTTTCTCTCGAATAGTGCTGTAGCAATAAGCGGGAGTGGTTGTCCAAACTCCATAGCGTTTATCACCGACCACTTACCTGTGCCTTTTTGACCAGCCGCGTCTAGGATATTATCAATTAGGTATTCACCTGATGGTTCTTTGTGGTTTAGTATAGCTGCTGTAATCTCAATTAGGTAGCTCTTTAGTTTGCCTTGGTTCCAAATTGCGAACTGTTGTGCAATCTCTGAGTTATCCATGCCTAATTGTAGTCGCATAATTTGGTATGCTTCAGCAATAAGCTGCATATCTCCGTACTCAATGCCATTGTGTACCATCTTTACGAAGTGTCCTGATCCACCTTCACCTATCCATTGGCAGCAAGGAGTATTGTCTTCTGCTTTAGCTGCAATTTTTTGAAGTATAGGTTGTACTAGAGGCCATGCTTGAGAAGCACCCCCTGGCATGATTGCAGGTCCGTTTAGAGCTCCTTCTTCACCGCCAGAAACGCCAGCCCCTACGTAAAGAATGCCTTTGGAGTTGGCGTATTCTACGCGTCTGTTCGTCTCTTGGAAGTTTGAGTTGCCACCATCCATTAGTATGTCTCCTTTAGAAAGATGGGGTATTATTTGCTCCATTAGCTCGTCAACAGGAGACCCAGCTCTTACCATCATGAATATTTTACGAGGCGATTCTAGTGATTCGACGAACTCGGGGATAGAGGTGAATCCAAGAAACTTCTTGTCTTTCCCTCTCCCGTTTATGAAGTTTGATACAACCGAAACTTCGTTGCCGTGTGGTCTGTTATATACGGATACTTGGAATCCGTTTCTCTCCATATTTAGTGCTAGGTTTTCGCCCATTACAGCTAGTCCTATTAGTCCTATATTTGATTTTTGCATACCGCTTTGCGTTAATTAGTTGTTAATATATTTTGTGGGATAGTAATTGAGTAACACGTAAGTTACTATCTTGTTCAATGTAATTCGCAATGGTTCTAAATAAGAAGAGGAGTTATTATAGTCTTAAACTATAATAACTCCTCTATAAATAAGTGTGTTAAGTTAATACTTCCTTTAAATTTTCAATAAACTTATTAGCTTCTTTTATGTTTAAACTAAGGGGTGGGAGTAGCCTAATTGTGTGAATTCCTGTTGCACCAGTGAATGTATGCTTCTCAAAAAGTAGCTTTGATCTGATCTCACTGATGGGTTTTTCGAACTCCAAACCTATCATAAGGCCTTGCCCTCTGACCTCTTTTATTTGAGTAATAGTTGAGAGTTGCTCCATGAGGTGTTTGCCAACTATGGCAGCATTCTCAATTAGTTGCTCCTGTTCTATAACTTCAACTACAGCAAGTGCTGCAGCACAAGCTAGGTGGTTACCGCCAAAGGTGGTGCCAAGCATACCGTGAATTGCTTTGAAGATAGGAGAGATTATCACGCCTCCTATAGGAAAGCCATTTCCCATTCCTTTGGCTACGGTGATGATGTCTGGTTTGACCTCGCAATATTGATGTGCGAAGAACTTGCCACTTCTGCCATATCCTGATTGTATCTCGTCTAGAATAAGTAGTGTTCCAGTTTGTGTGCAGGCCTCTCTTACTGTTTTCAGAAATTGATTATCTATAAGTCTGATGCCACCGATGCCTTGTATCCCTTCAATGATTACTGCGCAAGCTTCACTCTTTTCAATCTCTTTTAGCAGAGCCTCTGTGTCGTTCCATGGGATGAATACAACATCATGGTCATCGTTGATTGGAGCAACAATCTTTGGATTGTCTGTAGCTTTTACAGCTGCAGATGTTCTACCATGGAAGCTTTTTTCAAAAGCTATGACTCGCTTTCTGCCAGTGTGGAACGATGCTAGCTTTAGTGCATTCTCGTTTGCTTCAGCTCCTGAGTTAACAAGGAAGAGGGAGTAGTCTGGGTATCCGCTTATCTTGCCTAGTTTGTGAGCTAACTCTTCTTGCAGCTTATTTTGTACTGAATTTGAGTAGAATCCAATCTTGTTAATCTGCTTTGTAACTCTATCTATGTAGTGTGGGTGGCTATGTCCTATTGATATAACTGCATGTCCGCCATATAGATCGAGGTACTCATTGCCTTTATCATCAAAGGTATTACACCCTTTAGCTTCAACAATGTTTATGTCGAAGAGGGGATATACATCGAATAGTTCCATATTATCTGAATATTTTAAAAAGCTGAAGGCTTGAGGTGAAGACCGACCTTCTCTTGTAGTCCAAAGAGTAGGTTCATGTTGTGTACTGCTTGACCAGCTGCACCCTTGAGTAGATTGTCAATGGCGGATAGTATAAGTAGTTTATTACCATGCTTCTCGATGTGGAGAAGGCACTTGTTTGTGTTTACTACTTGTTTGAGATCGATGTTTTGATCCACGATGAAAGTGAAGGAGTGGTCATCGTAGTATTCGTGATAGATGGCCTTAATCTCTTCTAGTGTGAGTGTTGTGTCAAGATAAATAGATGCAAATATACCTCTTGCAAAGTCGCCTCTAACGGGTATAAAGTTTATCTCAGCAGTGAAGTTCTCTTGTAGCTGAAGGATTGATTGCTTTATCTCTGCTAGATGTTGGTGGTTAAATGGCTTGTAAATGGATATATTGTCTGACCTCCAGCTGAAGTGTGTGCTCTCTGTGGGTTGTTGCCCAGCACCAGTAGAGCCTGTAATAGCGTTTATGTGTATATCGCTGTTTAATAGGCTATTCTTAGCCAAAGGTATAAGTGCTAATTGTATAGCTGTAGCAAAACATCCTGGATTGGCAACCCTATGCCCGCGGTTCAGTGTTCTGCGGTTTAGTTCTGGTAATCCATAAATGAACTCATTATCGGGAGTGGAGATCCTGAAGTCAGAGGATAGGTCAATGATCTTCAGAGAGGATGGTACTTGATGATTGTTCATGAACTTGCCACTATCTCCATGTGCAGAGCAAAGGAAGAGTAGGTCTATTGCTTCAAGGTTTATATCTTCAGAGAAGATAATGTTTGTCTCACCATATAGTCCGGAGTGGACTGAGGTGATTGGCTTTCCACTATTTGATTTACTGTTGATGAAGATAATCTCCACATCGGGGTGGTTGATGAGCAGACGAATAAGTTCGCCTGCTGTATATCCTGCTCCTCCTATAATACCGACCTTTATCATAATGGACTATTTAGTTTTGTTTTTAAGTTGATTTGCATGGTAAATCTTAAGTGGATTCGACATTAGTTTTATGAATCCTTTTGCATCGTCTGCACTCCAAGCTTTGTTGATCTCTCCATATTCGCCAAAGTCACTCTTCATAAGATCAAACTCTGAGTCAACGCCAACGAGAACGTAGCGATATGGGTGAAGCTCTATTGTTACCTTTCCAGTCACATTTCTCTGAGAACTCTCAAGCATGGCTTCCATGTCTCTCATGACAGGGTCTAGGTATTGTGACTCGTGAAGGTACATACCGTATGCGGTGGATATTTGATCTTTCCAATATTGCTGCCACTTGGTTAGTGTGTGTTTCTCAAGCATTTTATGTGCATTGATAATTACAATAGGTGCAGCGGCTTCGAAGGCTACTCGCCCTTT
The DNA here is from genome assembly GCA_051648105.1 of Bacteroidales bacterium. Taxonomy (GTDB): domain Bacteria; phylum Bacteroidota; class Bacteroidia; order Bacteroidales; family UBA7332; genus UBA7332. The sequence continues at coordinate 6,629 of JBOFEN010000096.1, read as the reverse complement.
TATGCCTATGATTGTGTCACCAATGTGCATATCCCTACCGATGGCGTATTTGGAGGTTATCTCTTCAATCTTAAGTATCGCCTCGATTGGATTGGTGTACTCTGTATTGTTTACACCAACGATCTCTCCTTTGTCAAACTCAATGGTTAGTGTCTCACTTCCAGTGGCGACCATCTGAGATGGGTATGCCTCTTCGGGAAGTGTCTTCTGGGGATCTAGGGTCTCTTTACCTCCAATGGATGTACCCCAAAGTCCTTTGTTTATTGAGTACTCCATCTTAGTGAAGTCAGCAACGTAACCGTTCTCTTTGAGATAGTTTATCTCATACTCGCGAGTAAGTATCATATCCCTAGTAGGTGATATAATCTCAATCTCAGGAGCAAGTACCTGGAATGTGAGATCGAATCTTACTTGATCATTTCCAGCTCCAGTGCTACCGTGAGCTACATATTTAGCTCCTATCTCTTTGGCGTACTCGATGATGCCAATGGCTTGAAATATTCTCTCAGAGCTAACAGATATAGGGTATGTTCCGTTGCGCAAAATATTGCCAAATATCATGTATCGAATACTCTTATAGTAGTATTCCTTTGTTACGTCAATAGTAACGTGTTTTTTTGCACCTAGTTTGTAGGCTCTCTCCTCAATTGCTTTGAGTTCCTCTTGGTTGAACCCGCCAGTGTTTGCTATGGCAGTATATATCTCAAATCCTTTCTCTACTGAGAGGTATTTGGCACAGAACGATGTGTCTAATCCCCCGCTAAATGCTAGAACAACTTTTTGCTTCATTGTTATCTATGGATTATGTGTTCTTAATAATATTTTATAGAAGTTCGATAGATTCGTTTACCCCCTCCATGAATTCTTTCTGTTTTGCCTCGGGGTCGAAAAGCATAGCAGTACACATACAGAATCTTCTGTTTGCTCTTTGCAGGACATCGTAGTTAACACAGCTTTCGCATCCTTTCCAGAATGCTTCGTCATCTGTAAGTTCTGCATATGTTACAGCTCTATATCCTAGTTCTGAGTTGATTTTCATCACAGCAGCCCCAGTGGTTAGACCAAAAATCTTTGCCATAGGGAACATCTCGCGTGAGAGAAGAAAAGCACGCTTCTTTATAGCCTTTGCTAGTCCGAGCCCCCTAAACTGAGGGTCGACGATAAGACCAGAATTGGCAACGAAAGATTTGTTGCCCCATGTCTCAATGTAACAGAATCCAGCAAATTGGCCCTCTTCTGTTAGAGCAATTATTGACTTGCCTTCCAACATCTTCTCAGTTACATACTGAGGAGTTCGCTTAGCAATACCTGTCCCTCGAACTTTTGCTGCGTCTTCTATTGTTTTAAGTATTGTCTCAACGTATTGAGTGTGCTCCTTTGAGGCTACGACCACCTTGATTTTTGTAGACATAGATTTTGACCAATTACTCTTTGTTTAGAAAATAAGCTTTCGCTAAATTACATTTATGTTTGGTATAATAACACGAAGAGTGGAAATTATCTGCTCCCGTGTTGTTCCATCTCGTGGTATGATTAATATGGTGTCATCACCAGCGATGGTGCCAATTGTGTGCTCTTTTGCAAATTGGTCTATATCTGATGCTATTCCTCCAGCATAGCCCGGTTTTGTTTTTACAACAGCAAAATGACCTGAGAACTCAATTGTATTGTTGCCTTCTCTTGTCGTTTCTATTGTGGGAGCTGTTGTTGGTGTGATGTCTGGAAGTATTGTATATATATACTCTCCGCTCTCTGTTGGTGTTTTAGAGACTCTAAGTTGTTTTAGATCTCTAGATAGAGTTGCTTGGGTAACTATAAATCCTCTCTCTCTCAGCGTGGAAAGTAATATGTCTTGCCCATTTACTCTTTCGTTTGTTATAATATCTAGTATTGTTTCAAGCCTTTTTGCCTTCATTATTCAGTATTATTATTCGTTTCTGTTGCAAAAATATACATTAAAATGGGTTGTGCAACTAGTAAGCCCGTATATTTTTTCATCTTCTTATTTTTTAATATGTTGTGTGTCTTGAGCAAAAGAGGTTAAAAAGATCTCTCTAATGTGGTTGATATCATAAAAATAGTACATTTGTCATATACAATCGAAGATAAATTAGCGTATGAAAAATCATATAAAGAGGTGGTACGATGGTCTAGATGACCGTATTATTAGGTTTTTTATGTTCTTGGTAGCCATATCTCTTATTCTTTATGTCTTTCCTAGAGAGGGTAAGTTTAGGTATGAGTTTGCTGAGGGTAAACCTTGGCATTATGGATTACTGACAGCATCTTATGACTTCCCAATATATAAGACTGATAAGCAGGTTAAGGAGGAGCAAGATAGTATACTTAGATATTTTCAGCCCTATTTCCAGTATAAGGAAGATGTTGCAACGCAGCAACTTGATAGATTAAAGGAGGATTATAATAGGATACTTCACTTGAAAGCTCCAACTCCATATTATACTTACCTCAAATCCTCTTTGGAGTCTATATATAGACAGGGGGTAATGGAGAGTAAGCAACTAGATGAGCTTAGTAAGGATGGTCTCGAGGCTATTGTAAGGGTAGAGGGTAATGTAGGGAAAAGTGTTCCAGTTAATTCTTTCTTGACAATAAAGAAGGCTTATGAGAGAATAGTTAATGAGATTCCTGCTGGATTAAATAGATCTGTTTTGCAGTCTATTGATGTTACTAACTATTTAACTAGTAACATGGAGATGGATATTAATAAGTCTGAGGAATCAAAAAAGGAGCTTCTCAGTCGAATCTCTGTAGCTAGTGGTATGGTGCAGGCTGATGAGAGGATAATAGATAAAGGGGAGATTGTAACTCCTCGAACTTACGCAATATTATATTCTCTGAAAAGGGTGTCAGAACAAAGAAGTGGTAACCTCGAGAGGCAGATATGGTCCCTTGTGGGTGAGGTGTTACTAATATTGGCTCTCTTCTCAAATATGTTTCTTTACTTAAGGTTGTTTCGTTTTGAGTCGTTTAAGAAGAAGAAGTTACTTTTCTTTATACTTATAATGATCACTTCATTTGTGCTTATTACTGCAGGTTTGGCTCAGATGAAGCTCTTTAGTATCTACTTCATACCATATGCTATTGTTCCTCTTATTGTGAGGACTTTCTTCGATTCGCGTACGGCTCTCTTCACGCACATAATAACTATATTATTATGTTCGTTTATGGCACCATTCCCATTTGAGTTTCTTCTTTTACAGATAACAGCAGGGATGACAGCTATTTACTCTTTAAAGGACCTAACTGAGAGGTCTCAGATAGTAAGAAGTGCTGCACTGATATTTCTTACGTATTTTGTGATTTATATAGCCTATACAATGCACCAAGATGGAGATATAACGAGGATTAATTGGCGTGTGATATTGGCTCTTCTGGTTAATAGTAGTGCTATTCTTTTTAGTTACCTTCTAATATATCTTTTTGAGAAGATCTTTGGCTTTGTCTCTAATGTTACTTTGGTTGAGCTCTCAAATATTAATCTTCCAATTCTAAGGGAGTTTTCTGAGGTCTGTCCAGGAACATTTCAACACTCGCTTCAAGTCTCAAACTTAGCTGCAGATGCTGCAATGTTGATAAATGCGAATGCTGCTCTAGTTCGTACTGGTGCACTCTATCACGATATTGGCAAAATGGATAATCCAGCATTCTTTACCGAGAATCAAACTGGTGTAAATCCTCATGATACTCTTCCATTTAATGTGAGTGCAAAGATTGTTATAGATCATGTGGAAAATGGTGTTAGAATAGCAAACAAGCTAGGTTTACCTTCTGCAATTATTGACTTCATAAGAACTCATCATGGAGATGGTAAGGCAAAGTACTTCTACTATTCGCAGATGAATAAATATCCAGATCAAGTTGTTGATGAGAGGGAATTTACGTATCCTGGTCCAAAGCCACAGACAAAGGAGGTGGCTCTTGTTATGATGGCAGATTCAGTGGAGGCTGCCTCTAGAAGTCTCTCATCATATACGGAAGATAGCATAAGAGAGTTAGTAGAGAGGATTATTGACTCTCAGATAGCTGAGGGTATGTTCAAGAATGCCTCGATTACCTTTCACCATGTAGAGCTAGTTAAACAGTGCTTTATTGAGAAGCTGAAGATATTCTATCACACTCGAATTAGTTATCCTGTTATACCTGATAGCAAAAAGAGTGAGGTGAGTAACTCTTAAGTTTAATGTCCTTTAGCCCAAAGTAGTATTAATCTTAGATCTAATAATATTATGAGAAATAGTTTAGTGATATCTAGAATTGTAGCATTTTTTATTGTGGTTTGTTCTATTACGAATCTTTCTGCACAAACAGTTACGTCTCCAAGTGGAGAGGTTGAGCTCAAGTTTAACCTAGAAAATGGAGTGCCTATATATAGTGTTGACTATAAGGGTGCTTCAGTGATAGTAAATAGTGCATTAGGACTTGTGATGGAAGAGGCTAATTTGAACGATAGTTTTGTCGTATCCAATGTTGAACGCTCTTCTTTTGATGAGACTTGGTCTCCTGTTTGGGGTGAGTACTCCTCAATTCGTAATCACTATAATGAGATGGCTGTTACTTTATCCCAAAGCGACAAGAATAGTCGTCTGATGATTTTACGTTTTAGACTATATAATGATGGTGTCGGCTTTAGATATGAGTTGCCTGTTCAGAATAGTATGAACTACCTTACTGTTATAGATGAGGTGACTGAGTTTAATATGAGTGGGAACCATAAGTTATTTTGTATGCCTGGGGATTATGATACCAATGAGTTCGCCTATACTACTGCAAGGATCTCAAATATAGAGTTGGAGATGGAGAAGAGGTTGGTAAAGAAAGGGTATGAATCGAAGGCACAAGGAGGTTTGACTGTTCAAACTCCATTAATGGTAAAGAGTGAGCAGGGGTTATATGTTAATATACATGAGGCTGCTCTTGTAAACTATGCAGGTATGTTGCTTAATGTTGATCCCTCTAGCTATAAATTTAGTGCTCACCTTACTCCAGATAAGTTTGGTAAAAAGGGATATCTTCAATTGCCATTTAACACTCCTTGGAGAACTATAATTGTAAGTGATGATGCACGAGATATTCTAGCTTCACAAATGATTCTTAACCTTAATGAGCCTTGTGATTTTGAGGATACAAGTTGGATAAAGCCACAAAAGTATATAGGTGTTTGGTGGGAGATGTTTGTCGGTGATGGTAGGTCATGGGCTTTTAGTGATTATCATAGAGCTAAGCCAGGCGTGACAGATTATCATCAGTTAGAGCCAAGCAAAAAACATATGGCAAATACAGCCCACGTCAAAGAGTATGTCGATTTTGCAGCGGAGCATGGATTTGACGCAGTGCTTGTTGAGGGTTGGAATGAAGGTTGGGAGGATTGGGCCTCTTATCGAAAGGATCGTCAATTCTTATTTAATAAGCCATATCCAGATTTCAATATTAAAGAGATACAAAATTACGCTTCTCAAAGGGGGGTGAAAATAATGATGCATCATGAAACAAGTGCCAATGCTAGTGATTACGAGAGGCAGCTTGATGTGGCATTTCAATATATGGTCGATCATGGATATAACTCCGTAAAGACTGGATATGTAGGATACATAATCCCACGAAGTGAGTATCACTCATCGCAATGGATGAATAACCACTATATTCATGTTGTGGATCGAGCTGCTGACTTTAAGATAATGGTTAATAGTCATGAGGCGGTTAGACCTACAGGATTGTGTCGCACATATCCAAATTGGTTGGCTCAGGAATCTGCTCGCGGTGGAGAGTTCGAAACTATGGGTGGCAACGACCCTGATCATACAACGATTCTTCCATTTACTAGGCTTATGGGAGGTCCAATGGACTACACTCCTGGTATTTTTGAGACTCGTATGAGTTATTATGGAGATGGTAAGAAGAGTGAACGTGTTCATACTACGCTTGTAAAGCAGTTAGCTCTATATCTCACACTACCTAGTCCATTGCAAATGGCAGCTGACCTTCCATCAAATTATCAAAGATTCCCAGATGCATTTCAATTCATCAAAGATGTAGCAGTTGATTGGTCTGATAGCTATTATCTCGAAGCTGAACCAGGTGATTATATTACTGTTGCTCGTAAAGCAAAGGGTAAGGATGAGTGGTTTGTAGGAGGTATTACTGATGAGAATGCACGAACGGCATTAATAGATTTTGATTTCCTTCCAAAGGGTGAGAGGTTTGTTGCAAAAATCTATGAGGATGGAAAGGGTGCTCATTGGGAAACAAACCCGCAAAGTTATGGTATCCGTGAGATGATTGTCACTAGTAAGAGTAGCCTAAAGCAGAGATTAGCACCAGGTGGAGGTGTGGCTATTTCAATCAAGCCATTGGTTGAAAATGAAAAAGTTAAGTAAATTATTATCATTACTGTTTACTATATTAATAAATTGATTATGAAGATAGCAGTCATTGGAGGTGGTAATATGGGTGGCGCAATTGTGCGTGGGCTCATAAAAAGTGGTTATCTTATGTCGGACTCTATTACGGTTTCTGATATTAATGAGACAACCCTAGATAGATTAGTAGAGCATGCCCCAGGTATCAATGTTACTTATAATAATATTGAGGCTTGTTCTGGTGCTGAC
>JBOFEN010000095.1:0-28658 GCA_051648105.1 Bacteroidales bacterium | reverse complement strand
TAACAGGACGAACGATGGATTGGAAGGAGGATATGCACACAAACCTCTATATCTTCCCTCGAGATGTGGAACGTGTTGGGGGAATCACAGATAACTGCGTTAAGTGGAAATCAAAATATGGAAGTGTAATTGCAGCTGGTTATGAGATTGGGTCTGCTGACGGAATGAATGAGAAAGGACTTGTAGCAAACCTACTATTCCTTGCTGAATCTAAGTATCAAAGAGCAAATGACACTAGACCATATCTTGGTATCTCTCTTTGGGCTCAGTATGTGCTTGACAACTTTGCCACTGTCGATGAGGCTGTTGCTGTTCTCTCTAAAGACCAGTTTCAAATAGATGCTCCTATGCTACCAAATGGGATCTCTGCAAACCTTCACCTCTCTATATCTGATGCAACAGGCAATAGTGCAATAATTGAGTATAGAGATGGTAATGCTGTAATACATAAAGGAGCAGAGTACAAGGTAATGACAAACTCACCTTTCTACTCCGATCATCTTCCTATAAGAGAGTACTGGAAGCAAGTTAATGGTCTCAATATGTTACCTGGTACAAACAGAGCTACAGATCGTTTTGCCAGAGCTTCATTCTATATTGATATAATACCCAAGACAGCTGATGAAAGAGTTGGTGTAGCAGGTGTTTTCAGTGTGATACGCAATGCTTCTGTTCCTCTAGGTATAACCACAGATGGTCACCCAAACATTGCGACAACTATATGGCGAACAGTTTCAGACCATAAGAATCTCAAATACTACTATGAGTCAACACTTTCGCCCAACGTCTTCTGGATAGATCTAAAGACAGTAGACTTCTCAGCTAAGGCTGGAACAAGAAAGCTACATCTTGCTAGTGGTGAAATATATGCAGGTAATGCAGCTGACAAGTTTGTAAAAGCACCAAGCTTTACTTTCATGATTGAGAAGTAAGGTATTTCATAGAGAGTAGTGATTTAATATTATCGTCCTTGTGAGTGTATAGCTACACTTACAAGGGCGATTTATATTTATGGAAATTACAGGATAGATTGAAGAGTATTACTTCTTCTCACTCTTATCCTTAGAGGCGTCTTCACTCTTATCCTTAGGTTGGGTCTTCTTTACTGCTGGTATTATATTACCATATTTACGCTCTCTCTCCCAAGCAGCTCTACGAGCCTCATAATCCTCATACTGCTTCTCTAGATAGTTATCTGCCATAGCTTATGTTATTATTGTTAATATTCTAAATGGTACGGGTATAAACTGAGTATATCTTCACTATTCCAGGGAGTAAAGATAGTCTGCTTTCGTGTAACGGCGAACTCCATAATCAAGAAAACTAGTGTATTTAGAGTACATTCAAATATAGATTTGATATATTTGCAAAATACCATGTGTTATACAGCTGAATAGCTATTATATACATTTACAATCTATAAACTAACAAATTAGCCTATCATGAATTCTATTAAAAGATTAGCTCTACTACTTTGTGCTACCTCTGCTTTAGTAGCTTGTGGCAATAGTAATAACAAATCAACAACAAAGCTGGTTGAATCTAGTGAACTAAAAATTGACTTCGCAAGAGGTGCGGACATTGGATGGATCACTGAGTACGAGTCTAAAGGGTATAACTTCTATAACGCTCGGGGTGAGCAGAGGGAGTGTACTGCATTAATGAAGGAGCTTGGGCTGGATGCTATTCGTATTCGTGTATGGGTGGACCCTTCTGCTCACGGTAATTGGTGCAATACATCTGATGTCGTTGTTAAAGCTAAGAGAGCTAATGATCTTGGTATGGATGTAATGATAGATTTTCATTATAGTGACTATTGGGCAGATCCAGCTCAACAGTATAAGCCTGCTGCATGGGTAGGCAAGAGTGTGGATGAATTGAAGAGTGCCATTAATGATCATACTGTAGAAGTGCTTCAAGCTTTGAAAAATGAAGGTATATCTCCTAAATGGGTGCAGGTAGGTAATGAGATCAGACCTGGATTACTATGGGATAAGGATATCGCACTGAGTGGTGCAGCATATGATGTTAGGGAGTGTGATCTAAAAGATGCCCCTTCGAATGCTTCTACCGATGTTGTTTATCCTGCCAACTGGGCAAATATTGGTACTTTCATAAATAGTGGATATGATGCTGTTAAGTCTGTTTTTGAAGAGGCAATAGTCATCGTTCACCTAGACAACGGCTGGGACAAAGAGCTATTTAACTGGTTCTTCGATGAACTGAAAGCTAATGGTGGGAAATGGGATATGATAGGTATGTCTATCTATCCATATTGGACTCGATTGGAACATAAGGATTATAGTGCTGATGACGTAATTACAGACTGCATAGAGAACATCAACGAGCTGAGTGCTAAGTTCAACTGTGATGTGATGATAGTGGAGACTGGTATGGAGTGTGGAGATGACAATGGTAAACTTGTGACAAGTGACCTACTATTCGAAGGTAAACGACAACTCGCAAGAGTAATAAAAGAGAGTCTAGAGAATACAAATGGTCGTTGTAAGGGTGTGTTTTACTGGGAGCCTGAATGTAAACCTAGTCAGTATCGCCTCGGTGCTTTCACCGAAGATGGTCGTCCAACTATGATAATGGATGCTTTCAAGTAATAAAAGTACCCACAATGATTGATAATATAGCCTAAGAGATAAAGATTGCTAACCATACGGCATCATTGCTCACCTTTTCAACCCTATGACGAAGATGTGGTGGGATAAGTATATGGTCACCAGCAACCATCTCTACAATTGTACCATCCTCATAGAGCAAGGTTGCAAGACCAGAAAGAAGCGAAACCCACTCACTCTCTTCCTGATCGTACCACTCCCCTAAAGGTGTAGGATGGCCAAAAGAAACTATACGTTCTATCTTGATAGCACCATTTACATTAGGTACCTCTAATAAAGTTTCAAACACTTCTGAGATATCATATAACCCCTCTGTATCAAATAGATTCTTCATAACTAAGATGTTTATTTTGAGTGGGGCAAGGTAGTAATAATAAGATAAAAAGAGATGCTCTTCTAGTCCTAGAAGAGCATCTCTTTTTATACTACATATAAATATAGCAATGGAATAAAATAGGATTACACCATAGTAGGCAAGTACACACCATAGTAGTTTATAATACATTTGCTTACTCTAATATTTATGGCATCATGTAGGTGAAAAAAGTTTACCTTGAAAGTGTACTTGTACAATTTACCTTGACAACTTGATTAGCTACTTGTACATCAAACGCCCCTTCTTCCAACACCCAACTTCCATCAGTAGTAACAAAAGCTAGTGAGTATGCTGGAACTGATAATGTCACAGTTCGCTTTTCTCCAGATTTAAGAAAAATCTTTTCAAAAGCACGTAAGCGACGGACATCAGGAGTAAGTGATGCATAAAGATCAGAGCTATATAGCATTACCGTTTCCATTCCGTCTCTATCCCCAGTATTTGTAACATCAATTGTAAATTTTAGAATATCCTTATAATCAAAATCTTCAATATTGACAGACAGATTAGAGTACTCAAAGGTTGTATAGCTTAGGCCATAACCAAAAGCCCACTGAACAGACATAACTGCATCATAGTCATAGGCCCCCTGCATCTTGTCAAGATCTTCAGACGGTTTATAATCATAGGTTATCAATGAATTTGCAGACCTTGGATAAGTATATGGTAATCTACCACTAGGGTTAATATCTCCCCAAAGTATTGCAGCAAGGGCGTCTCCTCCATAATTACCTGGCAGATATGTTTGTACAACAGCTTTCATAGACGGCTCTATATCAGATATAACACGGGGTCTTCCTTCATTTAATACAAGAATAACAGGTTTACCTGTTGCAACTAATGCTCTTGCTAAATTTGCTTGATTAATAGATATGTCTAGGGTATTGAGGTTACCTGGTGTCTCACAGTAGCTATTCTCTCCTAAACACAAAATTATATAATCAACTGATCGAGATGCTGCCACAGCTTTGTCTATCTCAGGACTATTCTCTTGGTCATAAGAGATAGAGGTTGTTGAAGGAATTTGTGTCTTATAGGTTACACCAGGTTCATATACTACATTGTTAACACCAATACGATTCTGTACGGCTTCAAGAATTGTGTTGTATTGAGTTAAATATTCATCCCCCTTCTCACCCTGCCAACTCATGGTCCAACCGCCGTTTAACGTTCGCATAGAGTTAGCATTAGGCCCAGTTACTAGTACCCTCTTTCCTTGTTTTAGAGGCAATATATTATCCTCATTCTTTAATAAAGTAATTGATTCATCTGCTGATTTACGAGCAATATCAGCATGATCAGTAGATCCAAATAAAGGGTAATCATTAGGATTTGAATATGGCTTTTCAAAAAGACCTAATCTCAGTTTCATACGTAAAACACGACGGACAGCATCATCAATACGACTCATTGGCACCTCTCCTTCTTGCACCAATTCCTTAAGATATACACAAAATGACCACTCATAAGGAACCATAGACATATCTATACCTGCATTAATAGCCAACTTAATAGCCTCTTTTTTTGTTGGAACTATCTTGTCGCGTAGAGTTATATTGTTTATATCTGCCCAATCAGTAACAATTAACCCATCCCAATTCAAGTCTTCCTTAAGCCATTCTGTGAGATATTTATAATTTATGTGATAAGGAACTCCATTATTCATTCCAGAATTAGCCATTACAGAAAGTGCCCCTGCATTAATAGCCTCTTTAAACGGTTCAAAGTGGCGTTCTCGGAGATCTTGTTCAGAGATATAAGATGGTGTTCTATCTTTACCAGAGCTGGTAACTCCGTAGCCCATGAAATGCTTGAGACAAGAAGAAACATTATTCTGACCTATATCATTAGGATTGCTACCTTGGTAACCTTCTGTGCATGCTTTCCCCATAACTGAAACAAGATAACTATCCTCTGAATAGGTTTCCCATTGACGAGACCAACGAGCATCTCTTCCTAAATCTAATACTGGAGAGAAATTCCATGGAATAGAACCTGCCCTAGTTTCGTAAGCTGTAACTTCAGCGCTACGCTTTACAAGTAAAGGATTAAAGGTAGCCCCCATTCCAATTTGTTGGGGAAACAATGTACCACCAATAGTATATGTAGTACCATGGATTTGATCTACACCATATAATATAGGAATACCCGTTTCATTAATAGCTTCATCCTGAAGACGCTTGATAATATTACTCCACTCGTCGTGAGTAAAAGGAGTATTCGTAGCTGTATTAAGTATAGAACCTACTTTGTATTTACGAATAACTGTATCTAAAAGTGCTTCATCAAATTCAAAAGGGAAATCACTCTCATATACTGAATTTCCTTTACCAACTACATCGAGGGCTAGTTGAGTCATTTGCCCAACCTTCTCCTCTAGAGTCATTTTCTTTAGAATTTGTTCAACTCTTTGTTCTATCTTTTCATCATAATATTCAGACTTTAATTTTTCATCTGCACATCCATACAAGCCCAATAATAAGGCTACAAGTAATCCGGAGATAGTTTTATTTTTCATTAGATTTATTTTATTATCCGACCCAATAGGTTTCGAATATGTTAACTAAACACATTACACTCATAGTCAAAAGATTAATAACTGAAGAGAATCATTTAATAACCTAGAGTATCTAAAACGACGCTCAATTTAACACAATTCAACGATATTTACAAATTGAAAAGAGCCCTATTACTAATAAATATGGGAGGGCTATGCCCTCCCATTCAGAAAACCAGTTTAGTAACTAACTCACAATCTATTCTCACTATTCTAATCAATATATAGCGGTAATTAATTACTGCTTCTTCTTTCCTCCTTTATTCTCTTCGAGATTATTATCCTTGCGATTAGCTCCTCTCTCACTCATCCTCTTTTGCTTCTCTTTGTATTTCAATAACTGCACCTCATTTAGTCTACTTTCTACTTCTTTATTTACATCATCACGCAATTTCTGCATCTGCTTTTTAGCTTCAGGGCTTTTTGGAAGCTTCTTACTTTCTGAATAAAAAACTTCGTAGAATGGAATAAGTTCTTCGCACTGTTTATCTGTTAGAGCAAATTCTTTTTGCATAGCTTCAACCCTCTCTTTAGCTAAAACGTCAACTGTCTTTTCATCCTTTGCACTATTCTTATTCTGAGCGGTCAACGAAACAGTTGCCAATATCATTGCAAAAAGAATAACCATTAAATTTTTCATAATCTTATTTGTAGTTAAAAGTGATAATTAATATTCTGGATTTTGGTATACACGTACATAATCTACTAGGAAATTAGCTGGAAATATTGTGTCATCAACACCCTTTTTTCCACCCCATGTTCCACCAATAGCAAGGTTAAACAAGATAAAGTATGGCTGATTATGTGGCCAAGTAGAAGAATCATATTCCTTTGGTTGGTATGTATAGAATACATTATCTACACTATTTACATAGAATTTAATAGAATATTTATCCCAAATAACTCCATAGACATTAAAGTCCTCTTCAGCATTTTCTACTATAGTTTTCCCTTTATTAAAGGTATTACCGAAACTTGAACCATTATGCATTGCAGCATTCTGTACATTAGGGTCAAATCCTACATACTCCATAATATCTATCTCTCCACAATGCGGCCACATAGTTTCTGGAAAATCAGCCCCTAACATCCAAAATGCGGCCCATGTTCCAACACCTTTAGGCATCTTCATACGTGCTTCTATTCTACCATATTGAAACTCTTGTTTATCTTTAGTAACCATACGAGTTGAAGTATATTCTCCTCGTTTCTGAGTTGCCATAGATCCAGTTTTACGAGCTTGTATTGTCAAAATACCATCTTTAACTGATGCATTTTCACCATCTGTATAATTTTGAAGCTCATTATTACCCCATCCTGATGCGCCTGTCTCAAAAGTCCAGAAATCCCTATTTACTGATGTGCCATCAAACTCATCACTCCAAACAAGTTTGAAATTCTTGCTGTAACTATCATCATCTGTATCAATTACAACCTTCTGAGAGAATTGACATTTCTCATTTTCATTGTCCCCAATAAGTGTTATATTATACTCTCCCTTAAATGGAAAGTAGATTGCGTCACTCTTTGTAACTTCTTTTACCCTTCCATCTCCAAGATCCCAAACCATCTTATCGTAACTCTTCTTAGTCTTATTCTTAATCACAACACGGTTAGCATCTTTCTTTTCAACCTCAAAACTAACACAACTACTAGACTTAGATGATTGAGAGTAGCCGTTGATTGAAGCTGCTAAACAAGTTGCCGCTAGAAAAAAATTCAATAATCTCATAATTTAAATTTTGATATATAAGTGTTTAAAATTCTAGTTCTCCCACCCTTGGTTTTGTACTAGATTAGGGTTTTTTCTAAGTTCGTCTAAGGGAAGAGGAAATAAATAGTGCTTACCCTTATCGAATGCTCTACCGTCAGCTTTCTGAACAATAATAAACCCTTCTTCAGAAACAAAACTCTCATCGATAGTACCCTCTGTGTAAAACTCTTCGTAATATTTAGAACCCAAAATAGGCTTTATCAACTCGTTCTCGGCCTCTTTCCAACGAATAATATCATCGTACCTAAAGCCTTCTGTTGCTAGTTCAACTCTTCTTTCTCTTCTTATCTCTTGTCGCATATCCAACCCATTTTGAGAAACGAAGCTATTTGTAAGCTTTACATTCATACCAGAACGCATTCTCAAAATATTTATTGTATTATCTAACTCACTATCTGAAATTTGATTGTTCAACTCTAGAATTGCTTCTGCTTGAATTAAATACATCTCTGTAAGTCGATATAATATCTCATGAGTATATGATTCTTTACCTGAAGAAATAAGAGTTTCATCCATACCTTTCACAAACATATATCCTACCCTATTATTTCTTAAATCTGGTACATAAGGAAGATTAGGAATATTAGGGTGATGTGTGAATGGTACCCAAACAGTATTTGTCATACGTGGGTCCCTGTTTTTGAACTCTTCATCCATTGATTCACGACCCATAAAGCGAGGAGATAGCTCTATAGGTAATCCATCATCACATAGGAAAGCATCCACCAAGTATTTTGTTGGTGCAAACCCTACCCCCTCAGCTATTACTTTATGTCTAGGGTTTCTCTGATTCTCAACTTTGTCTGTATAGCGATAGGATATAATAATCTCTTTACTATTCATTCCCTTTGGTCCAAATAAATCCTTTATGTTGCTCTCTAATTCATACTCACCTGAAGAGATAACACTCTGGGACGCTTCTATTGACAGATTCAATAGATCGGAAACTCTTTCAACATCATGCTGATGGAACTTACTATGAGTAGCCTCGTAAAGGGTAGCGCGTGCTAATAGTGCTTGAGCAGCACCTTTAGTAACACGTCCATTTTCTGAAGGTCTATTATTAGTAATCCAACTTTGGAGAGGCAGCAAGCTAGAAGACTCCTTTAAGTCATTTATGATAAAATCTATCACTTCTGATCTACTATTACGTTTTCCATAAAGTTCTGGAGAGTCTAGACCTAATTTTGAATCTACAATGATAATCTTCCCAAAACGCCTTAGGAGATTAAAGGTTATTACTGCTCTAAAGTAAAGAGCTTCTCCTTTATACCTATCTTTTATTGTTTTATCAACCGTAGCTTTATTATAGTTGTCTAGAAATTCATGAACTTTGAAGAGTGCTATATATGAGTTGTTATAAACCGCATCACTGTTAGAGGCAACATGAGTACTACTACTTATAGCATTCGGCCCAGTAGCATACACATCTATTGATTGGATATCCTCATTCCATGTGTGATTCATATATGTATATAGATTATTAATCCCACCCTTTAAATCAGATTCTGTTGACCAATATGAAGATGGTGAAAAGCCATCTAAGGGAGGGCGATCTAAAAAGTTCTCACAAGAGGATAAAGTGAATATTAGCAATAAAAAACCAATGTATTTTTTCATTTCTATTGAGCTGTTTTTGAAGATTATAGACTTAGGCTAAGACCTACAGATACTGTTCTAGCAATTGGATATACTCTACCTGGATTCTCTGGATCATAACCATCAAGCATATTTGAGAACTCAAATAGATTCTGACCACTTATGAATACTCTAAGGTTTGAAAGACCTGATTTTCTTACCAACTTACTAGGTACGGTATATCCTAGAGATAGATTCTTCAAGCGAATAAATGAGGTATTATACATCCAATGTGATGAGGTAACATAGTTCCATGAAGAGTTAATATATGGCCTTGGAAATATTGCATCTTTATTATCTTCTCTCCAATAGTCCTTATGAATTTCAAAGGAGTTCACACTTGTTGTAGCATAATGACACTCTACGGAGTTTCTATCTAAATATGTATTCTTACCAAGTTGTCCTTGAAAGGTCACGTTTAAATCAAAGCCCTTGTAGGAAGCATTCATATTGATACCATAGTTATATTCAGGCTGACGAGTAGACCCAAGGAAAATATAGTCTTCACTATTGAGCTTGCCATCCCCATTCTGGTCTACATACTTAAGGTCTCCCAAGCCTGCGCTATTACTAGCTTTTGCATATCTTTTATTCTCCAAATCTTCTTTCGAGGAATAAAAGCCATCTGCCTCATATCCAAACCAGCTCCAAATAGGATATCCTTCAATATAATTATTGCGTCCCATAGTTGGGTCTGCGGCTTTATACCCATAGTCAGTAAGCATATCCTTACTCCTACTTAAAGTAAAAGATAGATCATATCTAAATCCACTCTTTAAAACTTGTTTCCAGCCACCCGTTAACTCCCATCCATTTGTATTCATAGCTCCATAGTTACCTGCAGAAATAGTCCCTCCTATTACATTTGGAACCTCAATTGGAATAATCATGTCAGAATTATTCTTCTTGAACAACTCCCCAATAAAATAAAGCTTGTTCTTAAAGAAGGCTACATCCAATCCAACATTGGTTATAGTTACAGTCTCCCAAGTTCTATCAACCATTGGAATATTACCTGGTATAATCCAGTTTCCTTCTTCTCCCGCAAAAGGATAGTAACCACCAAGGGTATAATTTACCAAATGATCAGTTCGTCCAATACCTGACTTGTTTCCTAACTGCCCCCATGAAGCACGTAGCTTGAGGTCAGACACTAGACTTTGATTCTGCATAAACTCCTCGTTAGAAGCTCTCCATCCTGCTGAAACTCCAGGGAAATAGCCCCAACGATTCTTAGATGAGAAACGAGATGATGCATCTGTTCTAAGTACTGCCTCTAATAGATAACGGTTATTATAATTATAGGATGCTCGTGTAAAGAATGAAACAGAAGACTCATCATACATTGCCCCAGTATTGGTCATATTGTTTGTTGATCCAAGAAGGAAAGATGGAATAGTATTTCCTGCAATGTCAGTTCTTCCAATACGCACTTGACGTCTATCTCCATAAGTACCCTCATTTCCTGCAATCATACTAAAGTCATGATTATCCCACTTATTTGAATAATTCAACATGAATCGCCAAGTAGCTGTACCTTGATAATTCATATACTCGTCAATAGAATTAGGCCTATTTGATACGGCTGTGTTACTTATTAGCCCATTTGGTCCATAATATCCAAATGCTCTATTAAACAATGTATATTTACTATAAATCAAGGAATAAGAGCCACGTGCCTCAGCCGATAGATTTTTTGTAACATTGTATGTTAAACCAAGAAGCATATCAAATCTATCACCTGTAGTGGTGGCACTACCCGACTCTTTCATTGACTGTATTGGGTTATAAGATGTATTTGAGTAACGGGCGTAATTTCCATTTGGATCATATAGAGGTAGAGCAGGCCCCATCATATATACGTCTGTAGTTGGGTAGCGCCCTGGTCTCTTTTGTATAGTTCTGGTATAATCTGTCTTAACGTTTAATAGAAGTTTATCCTCTGCTTTGTGATCTCTCTTTTTTAGAAGTTTAGCTTGTATATTGGTAGATAGGTTAAGGCGATCATTACTATCTGGACCCCATTTGTTAAAAAAACCTCTATCACTTATATATCCTCCAGAGACGCGATAAGATGTACTCTCAGATCCCCCTGAAAGTGATATTGAATGAGACTGGTTACTTGCATTATTAAACATCATTGATACCCAATCTGTATCTGCATAGTATAGCCATGTATTTCCATTAGGGACAGCAGTAACAGAGGGGTCTCTGAATAACTCCAATTCTGAATCACTATATTTGGGTTGCATTCCAGCATTTTCATAAGCCACATTTGCTAAGATTGCATTATCATATGAGTTATTATAATTTTGAAGTGAACTAGGTTTTGAAAATGTATAATTCCCCTTATAATCAATCTGCATTTTACTACCCATTTTACCACTCTTTGTTGTCACAAGAAGAACTCCTGATGCAGCATTAGCTCCATAAATTGCAGCACCTGCAGCATCCTTAATCAAAGTGACACTTTCAATGTTATTAGGGTTTAATGTGTAAATATCCACACCAGGAACACCATCGACGACAATAAAAGGTCCAGCTGAGTTTATAGATGACACACCTCTAATCTCAATTGCAGAGCTCTGTCCTGGTTGTGCTGTACTAGTACTAATACTTGCACCAGGAATAATACCCTGCAACATCTCTATAGGGTCATTTGTAGGTCTACTCTTAAGTACGTCATCTGCGGTTATTTGACTAATTGAGGTTGTTAAGTTTGCTTTAATTTTACTCTGATAGCCAATTGCAACTACAGCATCTAGCTGTATAGCATCCTCCTCAAGAATAATTAAAGATGCTTTACTAGCAGGAACTTCAACAGTTTTCATACCAACATATGTAACAACAAGGACTACTTCGTCTGAAGCACGCGGAAAGCTAAAAAGACCATCAAGATCAGTAATTGTAAAAATATTTGTTCCTTTTACTTGAACTGTAGCTCCAATAACTGGCTCCTTTGCAATATCTAATACTTTTCCTCTTAAAGCTTTTAATCCACTCTTGCGACCCGGGCTATCATCAAGAGCAAAAATCGAGCAAGAACACAACAACAAAAGCAGCAAAAGTGAATTTCTAAACCATACAACAGGTGAATATTCACTAATCATTCCCTCATGATTATTTTTCATTATTTTAGATTTTGATTAATTGGCATGTTTATTCTGGTTTGCTATTTAGAATCAAATACGTTGGAAGTATTTATTATTGCAAGTCTATATTATACGTACTCAATGTATGAGATCAGCAACCTAGCTAAAGCTAGATCACAGATTCTCATACATAATCCTGTGTGTACAAAATGTTTTAATGTCAACAGTTGGAAATAAATATCCAAACTCTCTAAATAGTCTATTGGATTGTAGCTCTATTTCCATAATCTAGACTAGGCCATCTATATTTTTCATTATATACAGTCTAATTATTATCTAGAATACTATTTTCGATAAATAAGAAGAAATAGCTAACAGTTTATTTCACTTTCGGTCTTAGAGTGTAGGTAAAGCTCAGCATTACATAAGGCTTTAATACATTACTAGTTACATACTCATAATAGTTACTCCCTACGTTTCTATTAAAAGCTTGATTTTGTCTAAGCAAGTCAAACGCTTCTACTTTAACCTCTGCAGCATTATTTTTCAAGAACCTCTTTGCAATAGAGGCATTCAAGAGATTAAAATCTATATTTTCATCCAACCCGATATATGAGATATATCTAAAAGTTGAACCTAGAGTTATCCCTTTCCATATTGTCCAACCAAACTTAGCCTGAGCTGCATGATTAAAATATTGATTAGACTCAGAGTTATCTAAGTCACTCTTTGCATAATTAAAGCCAGCTGAATATGAAATCGTAAAGTCAATTTTTTCGCTAATGTTACTTCCAATAACTACTTTTGGCATCAAATTCAACTCTCGAGTATTATTTTTTACTCCCTCAAATATGTTTGGCAAATTAGCATAATTTGCAGACACACTTAAGTTAACATTACTTTTAAGTAAGTCTACAGGGAATCCATACGTAAATAATCCTTGCATACTATAATAGCCACTCATATTTACAGGTTTCGTAAACTGTGCGCCCTTATCGAGAACAACCCCAGGAGCAATTTCCATCTCTTTCTGTGCTACAAAAGAGCTATCAGAAACATAATTAGATCTTATTGTTCCACCTATCATTGCGATAAATGTTTGTCCACTCTTCATTGTTCTAGTATATCTAAGAGTAGAACTATGAGTGATCTGTTCTCTTAAATTAGGATTACCTGCTGTAACCATTAATGGATTGGTATTATCAATGACATCTTGAAGATCATTCATCGAAGGGGCAGATGAGTTAGATCGGTATTGAAGTCTAAATGAGTTTCCACTATTTATGGTATAATTCATAAGCATTGATGGAAGAAAAGAAACATAGCTTTGTCTTACATTCATTATCTTAGGGTACTCCTGATCTGTGGATAAGATAGCTTGTTGAATATTCAGTCCTCCCATAAGACTGAACTCTTTACCCTTTCTATATCTCAATGATACACCTCCAGAATGAGTAAAATAGTCCGAATTGGAAACATTAGATAGAGATTCGTCCAATTGATCATATAGATCTGATATTGGTGACTTATTATATGTCTTCTTATCTGACTCATCATCAGAATAAGAAAACTTATAATTGACCTGAAACGTCAATTTCTCCCAAAACTGATCTGTAAATGCTACATTTCCCTTATATGAGTATTTATTAGATTCAGAGATCTTGCGTTGTAATATATTACTCTCTTCTATCTCATTATTTGAGTAGATGGAGTTATGATAGTCATAATATGAATCGCCATTAGTATTTGAAACAGTACCACTTAAATTTACGGATAAACTCTGACCTCTTTTGAGGAAAGCATGCTTATAATCTATCTCTGTTCCTAAATTATATGCTTTGGTATCAGTTGTAGAATTTGTTTTAGTTGAATTTGTAATCTCACCATCTGACAGGTATTGACCAAATAGATAGTTGTCCTTATCATTTGTTTGAATACTAGCCTTTGGCCTAATCTGCAACTTGTTCCTTTTGTTGATATCATAATCTACCCTCATATTAAATCTCAGATTATAATTCTGCATTTCAGCCTGCTTTATCTCCTCATAGGTTCTACCTTGAAGAGATGCTTCAAAATACTCCAAATCTGACTCTGTTTCGGTTGTATTGTCTGATTGATTAAAGAAAAGACTACCTGAAGCCTTTACTTTTTGACTCCATGAGTCAACATAATTCAGACCTATAGCACTTGATGTAGTTATTCCTCCCATCTCACCAACCATAAAATCAGAAGCATTAGAACTTCCACTACCGCCTTTTCCGCCACCACCTTTTCCGCCGCCGCCTTTTCCGCCGCCGCCACCGCCGCCGCCTTTACGGCCACGGCCACTATTAGAAGTGGATGACATTACACCTGCGACATCTTCTTGTGAAAAGTTTTGATTGTTTACATTATTGGCCATCCCCAATACAGAGATACGTCTTTCTCCATCAAAAAAATTAATATTACCTCCAGCGTTATACCTATCTTCTGTTCCATAACCTCCGTAAACCTTACCAAAAGTACCCTGAGTGAATCCACTCTTTGTTACTATGTTTATTGTTTTAATAGATTCACCATCGTCAAATCCTGTGAATTCTGACTGTTCACTCATCTTATCAAACACCTCGATGCTAGCAATAATATCGGATGGTAGATTCTTAATTGCTAGATTGATATCTCCATCAAAAAACTCTTTACCGTCTACAAAAATTTTCCTAACAGATTCTCCTTGAGCTTGAACAGTACCTCCTTCAACAACAATACCAGGCATTTTAGCTAATAACTCCTCTGCAGAAGAACCTTGCATTACTTTAAATGCATCTGCATTGTATATAAGACTATCCCCCCTTTGCTCTGCTCTAGTAGCTCTACCAGTTACCTCAACAGAACCAAGTAAAACTACGTCCTCTGATAGTTCAATAGGTGAAAGGTTTGGAAGCTTTTCATTATGAAGATTCAACTTTACAGTTCTTGTCTTATATCCCAAATATGCTACCTCTAATTTATAATTACCTATAGCTACCTTTGGGAAATAAAACTCCCCATCATATCCAGTAACCATATTGTATACCTTCTTTAAATCTTCTTGGTTTTTTAAACTAACTGTGGCAGAGTAAAGTCTTTCACCTGTTGCTTTGTCAACAACATATCCTTTTATTGGTTTGCTATTCTGACCAAATGTATTTAGTATTACTACCATCAACATCATAACAAACATTAGAAATCTCTTCATTATATTAGAATTGGGTTATTATCTAATGCAATATTAAGGCAGTAAAATAACATAGCCTAATTAGTAAAAGAGAGTAGTTGTAAACGACAAAAATGTATTCGTGAACTACACAACCTATTCTAATATCGACATTAATCAAACGTAAGATATTTGGTTTATTAAATTAGCAGAAGTACTTTTGCCAACTTAAAAGCTTATAATATCTAATAATGAAAAATAAGAATTTAGAAATCCTGGAGATTTTCTTCTGCTTTTGTTTTGTCCCGATTATTCTTTTTTTAATCCCAAGTTCAGATAAATGGATAAGTAGAAATGTATATTTCATCCCCATACTAATAATATCCTTATACAGTACATACTTTATCAATAGTAGAATACTAGTACCCAAACTATTATTTAACAAAAAAATAGTACTGTATTTTCTTTGTTTAGCTGGAATTACTTTGGCTATCTCGTTTTTAATTAAATTCCCTATCACAGGTTTACCTCAAGAGGTAATGGAATCCAAGAAGATAAAGGGAATAATAAATATGAGAAAGCAATTTGTTTGGTTCCTGTATATAGTTGTAATGATGTTCAGTATTATTACTAGTATTCTACATGAATTCTATAAAAGGACCTTGGAAAAACAGTCTATTGAGATAGAAAAAAACAAAGCTGAACTAGCTCTATATAGAGCTCAGATTAATCCTCATTTTCTTTTCAACACATTAAATACCCTTTATGGTCTTATTATCAACAAGTCTAATAAAGCAGAGAATGTCCTAGTTAAAATAACTGATATCCTTCACTATATGTACAATGATGCATCAAAGGAGAAAATTCCGCTTGAGAATGAATTTGTTTATATAAAAGATTACATAGATCTACAAAAATTTCGTTTACCATCTAATGTTCAGGTTGACTATAATAATAGTTATGATAATGGAAGTATTCTTATTGCACCTATGATATTAATTACATTCATAGAGAATACATTTAAATATGGGATATCTGTAAAGGAGGATTGTTTGATAAAAATAAACATTGAGGTAAGAAATGACGAACTAATTTTTGAATCCATAAATAAGAACTACAAATCGTTGAATGTAGAGAATAAGGGGATTGGAATTGATAATTGCAAGAAAAGACTTAAAAGCATATATCCCAATAATTACAAATTGGATATTCGGGAGGAGAATCAAATGTACTATGTAAAACTTCAACTTAAACTAATTAATTGATGAAATTAAATTGTATAGCTATAGACGATGAACCAATAGCTCTAAATATTATTGAGAATTTCTGCAATCGCATAGAATATCTTAATTTAGAAACATATAACGACCCTGTAAAAGGAACATTAAGAGTTAAGGAAACAATCCCCAATATTGTTTTACTAGATATTGAAATGCCAGATATATCTGGATTAGACTTAGCTAAAGAATTACCAATAGAATGTTATATAATATTCACCACAGCACATGCAAATTTCGCTATTGATGGTTTTGAACTTGAGGCAACAGACTATTTATTAAAACCTTTCTCATTTGAACGATTTGAAAAGGCAATCCTAAAAGTAAAAGAGAATATAGCATTAAATACTCTTGCTTCAAAAAGCACTTCTGATAATAGTAATATAGATATACAAGAAAGTATTGTTGTCAAAGTAGAGTATAAAAATACACCTATCATTATTGATTCAATACTTTATATAGAAGCTATGGATAGCTATGTGAAAATATATATATCAAGTGGTCGAAGTATATTATCTCTAATGAACTTGAAAGCTATTTTAAAATTACTTCCCAAAGATAGATTCTTAAGAATACACAAGTCATATGTAGTTTCTAGGGATAAAATAGTAAACTATAACAGAAAGCAGGTTAAGATAATAAACTGTACAAATAGCTTACCAATAGGAAGAACATATTATGAAAACTTTGAGGCTTGCATTGTAAACCCAAAATAGTATTTACAAATATATTCGTAAAGGAGAGTAAATAGAAAAGGTCTAAACCAAACCATCCTTATATGGAGTTTGATTTAGACCTCGAAAATATTATTTTAATGACTATCTACTTCCCGATACAGAAATTCTTGAAGATATTTCCTAGTATATCGTCGGTAGATATATTGCCTGTGATCTCGCCTAGGTAGTGCATACACTCACGAATGTCTTGAGATAGGAAGTCGCCTGATATGCGGCTATCTAATCCTTGGATTACTCTCTCAATTGCTTTGCGTGCATTGGTTAGAGCTTCGTAGTGTCTGATGTTGGTTACGATCACATCGTTTTGACCTATGTCTGGGATCTGTGATGCCTCAATAAGCTTCTCTTCGAGCTGTGATATGTTGTGGTTATCACGAGCCGAGATGAAGATTGGGTTAATATCCTTAGATAGTCTTTCTGACAACTCTTTAGCTTTGAGCTCTAGCTCATGCTGAGCGATAAGATCTGACTTATTGAAGATGGTTATTAGCCTCTTTTGGTCAATAATCTCAAGTATTCTATCACCCAGTTGGTTTAGGGACTCAAGGTCTGTTGTTGCATCTATCATCCAAAGAACTATAGAGGCTTGTTGCATCTTGTCGAATGAGCGCTGTATACCAATGCTCTCTATCGTGTCGGATGTTTCGCGTATACCAGCTGTGTCGATGAATCTGAAGGTTACACCATGTATATTGATAGTATCCTCGATTACGTCACGCGTTGTACCGTGTATATCTGAGACGATAGCCTTCTCCTCATTAAGAAGAGCATTAAGGAGAGTTGACTTACCAGCGTTTGTCTCACCGATAATTGCAACTGGAACACCATTCTTGATGGCATTACCAACGCTAAATGAGTCGGCTAGCTTACTTATTAGCTTCTCTATTGAAGAGGCTAGATTGTGAAGCTGCGATCTGTCGGCAAACTCTACCTCCTCTTCGCTGAAATCTAACTCTAACTCAATAAGTGAGGTGAAGTTAAGAAGCTCGAGACGAAGTTTAGTTAGCTCATTGGAAAACCCACCTCTCATCTGAGAGACAGCTAGTCTGTGTGTTGCAGCAGATGTAGAAGCGATTAGATCGGCTACTGCTTCTGCCTGTGAGAGGTCCATCTTACCATTGAGGAAAGAGCGCTGAGTGAACTCACCCGGAAGGGCTGTTCGTGCTCCATTCTCAACAAGAAGTTGGAGTATTTGCTGTTGTATATAAATAGATCCGTGACACGATATCTCTATTGTATCCTCGCCTGTGAAGGAGTTTGGACCTTTGAAAAGAGAGACGACAACATCGTCGATAAGCTCCTCACCTCGTCTGATTGATCCATAACTTAAGGTGTATGGCTTCTGAGTTAGTAGCTCCCTCTTCTGATTCATTGGTCTGAAGATCTTATTACAGATCTCTATTGCCTCTCCTCCAGATACTCTAATAATGGCTACGCCGCCAACACCCGGAGCTGTTGAAACGGCGCAGATAGTTTCTGTTGTGTACATATTGCAGTTTGCAAGAGATAGGATAGCCGATTACTCAACTATCTCCATCAGTTCAATTTCAAATATAAGCGTTGAGAATGGAGGAATGGTACCACTACCACTGTTTCCATAACCAAGACCCCAAGGTATAATCACCTCCCACTTATCACCAACGTGCATAAGTTGTAGAGCCTCTGTCCATCCAACGATAACTTCATTAACACCAAACTGAAGTGGCGTATTATATAAGTAAAGCTCCTCCTCGGTAAGTTCAACTCCATTAACAGATGTAATAGAGTATGATGTATCAAACTGAGCACCAGTGTAGAGTGTTCCTGTATAGTGCGTCTTTACTTTGTCTGTATATATTGGAGATACACTCCCTTCCCCACTCTTAATTACTTTACGAAGAATAGATCCACCCCCATGATTGGTTGGAATCTCTATCTCCTCATATCCGTTATCAAATGCAATACTATCTCTTTTATTATTGAAGAATGTCTCATTTAGCTCTTTCCATTCGTAGTAAACAGCGTTTGGATCTTCTGAATCAAGACAAGATGTAAGGGTTGATGATGTAATTGCAATAATCAATAGTAATATGCTATATATCTTTCTCATTATGTATGTTTAGACTGTTATTAAAACTCTACTTTAGGTGCATTCTGAGCAGCAGCATCAGCTTGGAAATATGCTTTTGATTCGAATCCAAACATACCTGCAAGAATACTTTTAGGGAACTGTCTGATCATTGTATTGAATGCCTTAGCAGTATCATTAAAGCGCATTCTCTCTGTTGAGATTCTATTCTCTGTACCCTCAAGTTGAGATTGAAGCTCTAGGAAGTTTTGATTCGCTTTAAGGTCTGGATAGTTCTCTGTCACCATTAGAAGACGACCAAGAGCCTGTGATAATTGACCTTGAGCCTCTTGATACTTCTGCATTGATGCAGCATCTAGTTTGTTTGGATCAACAGTTATCTGTGTTGCTTTTGCTCTTGCGCTAACTACAGCCTCAAGGGTTGAGTTTTCATGCGAAGCATAACCTTTAACTGTATTTACAAGGTTTGGAATAAGGTCAGCACGACGTTGGTATTGGTTTTCAACGTTTGACCATTGAGAAGTCACACCCTCTTGTGCAGTAACCATACCATTATAAGCCGATACACCCCAGCTAACAATAGCTATTACAGCGATTAGGAGTATAGCACCAACTACGGCTCCTATCATACAACCTTTTGATTTCATAGTAGATAAAGTTTGATTTAAGCACGGAACGAGCAACAAGATGAGTTTTGAGACCCACCTTACCACTCGTTTCGTTTATTGTTATTTCTTATTCAGTAATCTTTCTAAATAGATTCTTCATGCTCACTTTGTCTCCAATGATTCTTGAGAGTTCAGCGATAGCTACACGCTCCTGCTCCATAGTGTCGCGGTGGCGGATAGTTACAGTGTTGTCCTCTAGAGTCTGGTGGTCAACAGTGATACAGAAAGGAGTACCGATAGCGTCTTGACGACGGTAACGCTTACCAATAGAGTCTTTCTCATCATATTGACACTTGAAGTCGAACTTCAATTCATCGATAATAGCACGAGCTTTCTCTGGAAGACCATCTTTCTTAGTAAGAGGCATAACAGCCACCTTCACTGGTGCAAGAGCAGCAGGAATGCGCAATACTGTACGAGTGTCTCCACCCTCTAGTTGCTCTTCATTGTAAGAAGCAGCAAGTACAGAAAGGAACATACGGTCAACACCGATTGATGTCTCTACAACGTAAGGAACATATGATTTGTTTAGCTCTGGGTCAAAGTATTGAAGTTTTTTACCAGAGTGTTGTTCGTGACTACTAAGGTCAAAGTCTGTACGAGAGTGAATACCCTCAACCTCTTTGAAGCCGAAAGGCATTTGGAACTCAATATCCGTAGCTGCATTAGCATAGTGAGCTAGCTTCTCGTGATCGTGGTAGCGATATTTGCTTTGGTCAAAACCAAGAGCTTTGTGCCACTTAAGACGAAGTTGTTTCCACTTCTCGAACCACTCAAGCTCCTCGCCTGGTCTAACAAAGAATTGAAGCTCCATCTGTTCGAACTCACGCATACGGAAGATGAACTGTCGAGCAACGATCTCATTACGGAATGCTTTACCAATCTGAGCAATACCGAAAGGAATCTTCATACGTCCTGTCTTCTGAACGTTTAGGAAGTTAACAAAGATACCTTGAGCTGTCTCAGGACGAAGGTAAACCTTCATTGCTCCGTCAGCCGTAGAACCCATGTCAGTAGAGAACATCAAGTTAAATTGACGTACCTCTGTCCAGTTTTTCGATCCACTGATAGGACAAACTATCTCGTAATCTAGGATGATATTTCTAAGCTCTTCGAGGTTTGAATCATTAAGAGCCTGAGCAAATCTATCTTGAAGCTCTTTTTGCTTTGCTTTGTTCTCTTGAATACGAGGATTTGTCTCTCTAAACATTGCCTCATCAAAGCTAGCACCAAACTTCTTAGCAGCTTTCTCTACCTCTTTGTTGATCTTCTCGTCGTACTTCTGTATTTGATCCTCGATAAGGACATCTGCACGATATCTCTTTTTCGAGTCTTTATTATCAATCAATGGATCATTGAATGCATCAACGTGCCCAGAAGCTTTCCAGATAGTTGGGTGCATGAAAATCGCAGAGTCGATACCAACAACATTGTCGTTGAGTAGTACCATACTATCCCACCAGTACTTCTTGATATTGTTTTTTAGTTCAACCCCCATCTGTCCGTAGTCATAAACTGCGGCTAATCCATCATAGATTTCACTTGAAGGAAATACAAAACCGTACTCTTTAGCGTGCGATACTATTTTTTTGAAAACATCTTCTTGTTGTGCCATATAGTTGAGATCTGTTACATGTTTCACATTGAGAGAACCAAATTGCTAACTCTTTGGTTCTGTCCGAAAGCAAATAGTTTGGACAAGATGCAAAGTAAATATTTTTTTTTTACATAACGAGCTCTTTTGTAGATGAACTAAATTCACTGAAAGGAAATTATAAGAAGATGAAAGTTTATTTCTATATTTGCGCAAAATGCAAGATAAGGTTACACGTTTTAACTACTCTCAAATGAAGCAGGGAAGAGCAAACATGGTCTACTATGTGGGGATGATAGTTATCTTCGCTATTCTTTTCTCACTACTAATAATTAATGGTAGTAAATTCTTACTTGTTGATACGACACCCCAAGAGAGTGCTGTACAGATAAGCTCGTGGAGTCACTTCCTGGACTCTATAAATCATGAGATGGGAGAACCACTCACTCTGCTACTTATTCAAATAATAGTTATTCTTCTTTTCTCAAGGCTATTCGGTTGGATATTCACCAAGATTGGCCAACCAACTGTCATAGGAGAGATAGTCGCTGGAATAGCTTTGGGACCATCCCTATTTGGATATTTCTATCCCGAACTCTTTGAATTACTTTTTGCAGCAGACAAACTAGAGGCACTTGATGGGTTGAGCAAGATAGGTCTGGTACTATTTATGTTCATAATTGGAATGGAACTAGACCTTACAATACTTAAAAAGAAGATCAATCAAACACTCCTTATTAGTCACGCTAGCATATTGCTACCCTTCTTTCTGGGAATGCTCCTCAGCTATTTCGTTTATGAATCATACGCTGCTGGACACACCTCGTACTTAGCCTTTTCTCTATTCATTGGTATTTCAATGAGTGTGACAGCATTTCCAATATTAGCACGTATACTTCAAGAGCGCAATTTGATCAAGAGCCATCTTGGTACCCTAGCTATTGCTTCAGCAGCAAACGACGACATCACTGCATGGTGCCTTCTTGCAGCAGTAATTGCAATTGTAAAAGCTGGCTCTTTCGTTAGTGCTATCTATACAATAGCCCTATCAATTGTATATTGCCTTTTCATGTTCTTCATACTACGCCCCTTCCTTAATAGCCTTGGAAGGATATACAATAGAAAAGAGGTGATAAACAAAACCTTTATTGCCTTTATCCTCGCAATTCTTATTATCTCTGCCACCGTTACTCAAATTATAGGCATACATGCACTATTTGGTGCATTTGTGGCTGGAGTTGTTATGGCTCCAAATCTACGATTCAGAAAAATCATGAGTGAAAAGGTAGAAGACATAGCAATCGTTCTTTTGCTTCCTCTCTTTTTTGTGTTTACTGGCCTAAGAACCGAGATTGGACTTATAAATAACCCTGAGCTATGGATTATGTGCCTTATCTTTACAGCTGTTGCAATATTAGGTAAATTTGGAGGGGGTGCCCTTTCTGCAAAACTAGCTGGTGAGAATTGGCACGATAGCCTATCAATCGGAATATTGATGAACACAAGAGGGTTAATGGAGCTCGTTGTCCTAAACATAGGCTACGAAATGGGGATATTACCTCCTACAATATTCGTTATGCTTGTAATAATGGCACTAGTTACCACCTTCATGACTAGTCCAGCTCTAAATTTAATTGACTGGATTTATAAGAAAAGAGGTAAACGACCAATTGTACACATTACTCAATCTAGTTATAATATTCTACTTTCTTTCGGGGTTCCAGAGAGTGGCGTTAGACTTATGACACTCGCAAACAGACTTTTTGGTGCCACAACACCCAAAATGCATATCACAGCACTACATATCACTCAGGGCACTGATGTTAACCCTATGCACATTAGCGACTTTAGACACTCAAACTTTACTCCTATGCTAGAGCGTTCAAAAGCCCTAAACATAGACATCTCTCCTATACATAGAGTTACAAATAGCGTAACACAAGAGATTGTCGAGACAGCAAATAATGAACCTTTTGATCTTCTGCTAGTTGGTGCTGGAATAAAGATGAGTAAGAACCCTATAGATGAACCTCAAAGCAAACCATTTGTTTATAAAATCATAGACAAGATAATAAACAAAAACATTGAGTTCCTAACACCTCACGAACTGCTCATAGATAAGAGCGAACTCTTCTTTGAGGAGTCAAATGTGGATGTTGCAATATATATTCACCGAAATGATATTATTGCCGACAGAATATTGCTTATTATTGCAGATCCAAAAGATATCTTTCTACTAGAGTATGCAGAAAGGATAATAGCAAATGGTGATATAGCTATACAAATCATGCTTACGGGCGAGTATAGTGGAATAAATAAGAGTGCCATAAAGAAATTTGCTTCAAAATGGAACAAAAGAGTGGCTGTAATAATTAGTTCACATATTAACGAAGCTTCTTTATATGGAAATAATCTAGTTATTTTTAGCTTTGATGGATGGAATACCATAAAGAAGGAGAGGCACCATCACCTGGAAAACATTCCTTCTACTTTGATTATTAAAAGTAATAGAGAGCTATTCGAATAGTTTTTGAGTAACTTTCAATTTAATATAACAACTAACTTAATTTAGGTATTTTAATTATGACTAAAAGTGTAAAAGGCACAAAAACAGAGCAGAATCTGTTGAAAGCTTTCGCTGGCGAATCGCAAGCTCGTAACAGATACACCTTCTTTGCTAAAAAAGCAAAAGAGGAGGGGTACGAATATATCGCTGCACTATTTCTTGAAACAGCAGAACAAGAGCATGAACATGCTAAAAGATTCTTCTCATTCTTAGAGGGTGGAATGGTAGAGATAACAGCTACTTACCCAGCTGGAATGGTGGGTACTACAGCTGAAAACCTTCTAGCTGCGGCTGAAGGTGAGCACGAGGAGTGGGATCTTCTTTACCCAGCTTTTGCTGAGGTTGCTAAAGAGGAGGGATTCCCTGCCATTGCTACTTGCTTTAAGATGATCTCAAAAGTTGAGGCTGAGCACGAAGAGCGCTACCGCGCAATTCTTGAGCAGATCGAAGCGGGTACTATCTTTGAGCGCGAAGAGGAGATCTTATGGCAATGCCGTAAGTGTGGTTATGTTCACGAAGGTGAGAAACCTTTGAAGAATTGCCCTGCTTGTCTTCACCCTCAATCGTACTTTGAGCCTAAGCGTAGTTGGTATTGATAAAGCAAATGGGAGGCGATTCACACTTAATAAAATGTGAATTGTCTCCCATTTTCTCTTTTTTACTTAACTTCGTATTCAAACAAGAAAAACAAAATGGAAAATAGACCTACTATTCTTATAACCAATGATGATGGTTATACTGCTAAAGGTATCAACTCTTTGATTGACGCTGTTAGCCACCTTGGGGATGTTATTGTTATTGCTCCAGATGGTCCTCGCTCTGGTATGTCTAGTGCGATAACTATTACTATACCTGTTCGTGTAACTAAAGTAAAAGATAGCGAATACATAAGGATCTACAAGTGTACTGGAACTCCTGTAGACTGTATCAAACTGGCACTAAATAAAATGTCACCACGAAAACCAGATATCATTCTCTCTGGTGTTAATCATGGATCAAATGCCTCAGTAAATGTGCTTTACTCTGGAACAATGGGTGCAGTACTTGAAGGGTGCATACACGGTATACCTTCTATTGGCTTCTCTATTGAATCACACGACAGCGAGGCTGACTTTGATTACTGTATAGACTCTATAAGATCGATAACAAAGAGTGTACTAGAGGGTGGATTACCTGAGGGTGTTTGTCTTAATGTAAACTATCCAACTGTTGATGAGCTAAAAGGGCACAAAGTGTGTCGTCAAGCTGAGACTTATTGGATTGAGGAGTTTGAAGCATGCAAAGACCCAAGAGGTAAGAACTACTATTGGCTGACTGGTATGCCTGTAAATCGTAAGCCACATCTTACAAATACCGATGACCACTGGTTATCTCAAGGGTATGCCACTATCGTACCAACAAAGATAGACCTAACAGCTGATGAAGCTATGAAGCAAATCAGTGACACTCTTAAACTAGACTAATGAAGTATTTCCTTATAGCAGGTGAGGCCTCTGGCGATCTTCACGCCTCGCACCTTATGAGAGCTATTAAGGAGCGTGACCCTGAAGCTGAGTTCAAGTTCTTCGGTGGTGACGCTATGGCTTCAGTAGGTGGCGAACTTCTTCTTCACTATCGAGAGATGGCATTCATGGGATTCATAACGGTGATACGCAACATAAGGCCTATACTAAACAACATGAGACTCTGCAAGAGTGAGATAAGACGATTTGACCCAGACGTAGTGATACCTGTGGACTATCCAGGCTTCAACCTCAAGATTGCAGAGTTTGTAAAGAGTGAACTACATAAGCCTGTCTACTACTATATCTCACCTAAGATATGGGCATGGAAGGAAGGAAGAATAAAGAGAATAAAAAGGGATGTTGATAGAATATTCTCCATACTCCCTTTTGAGGTTGACTATTTCAAAAAACACGAATACTCTGTTGACTATGTAGGCAACCCATCACTTGATGAGGTAAAACAATTCCTTTCAAAGGAGAATGAGAGTGAACACAAAATAGTTAGAGACAAACCTATAATTGCAATATTATGTGGTAGTCGAAAGCATGAGATTAGAGACAATCTACCTCAGATGTTGGAGGCTGCCTTAGCCTTTCCTGACTATCACCCAATAATTGCTGCTGCTCCATCAATAGATAAGGAGTTCTACGATAACATTATTGGAGATAGAGCTGTGGAGATTCTTTTCAACAAAACCTACACAGTACTCAACTCTGCTCATGCTGCATTGGTAACCTCAGGTACTGCAACACTCGAATGTGCTCTTTTTGGCACTCCTCAAGCTGTTGTATACTTTGTCCCTGGTGGAAAAATAGTATATAAAGCCTATCGCTCTTTTCTGAAAGTATACTGGGTATCTCTAGTAAACCTTATTGCAGACAAGGGGGTTGTTCGCGAACTTCTAGGATATAAGGCCTCGGCTAAGAATATCAAAGATGAATTGGAACTACTTCTACTTGACGACAACTATCGCAAGGAGATGATAGATGGTTATGATTTAATGCGCAAAAAGATTGGTGAGAATAAAGCTCCTGATCGTGCAGCAGAGATGATAACTTCACTACTTAGAAAATAATAACTCAACATATAGAGTGAATAGAGAAATGGGGCAAGTGCTTGAATAAAGCCTTACCATAATATTGTTTCCGCCACTGTCTAATTTAGGCAGTGGCGGTTCTGTTATCATCCCTAGCCTATTTATTAGTATGAAAGCAGCTACTTGACAACTTTAATTTTAGAGTTAAGATAAAAGCCTGAATTAACAAATCACTATTAATGAAACGGCAAAATTCCCTCACAGAGTCTTAGTTTTAGTGTTTTCTATCTACACTATCTACATCCCTAATGATTATCAGACAATTAAGCATGTAGATAGCCATGTAGATAGCATGTAGATAGGATCCTATCTACATGTTTTGAATTATAATAAATTCCAATCTACTATTAACAGAGATTGACTGTTCTGCTTTAACATTGCATTTGTATAATAATCCAATAGTAAATAATAGTCGGCTCATCTGTTAAACAGCAGAGATGTAGATAGAAAAAACAGATATTTTTCTCACAGAGTTTGAAATTTGGGGGTGGTGAATGGATTTTACAATATGGGAAAGATGCTTATAGGTTAGTAAGAAAAGATCTGCGGGATCAGCGTGAATACCCCCCTCAATTATGAGTTACACATTCAGCATTGTAAATTGATATTGCGTAGTGGTAACGAAGTTCCCATCCGTGGAGAAAAAAGGCTGTGAGTTTAGGTGTAAAACTCTTTGAGTTTGTACCCTAAAGCCTTTGACTTTGCACCCAAAACTCAGTGCAAAATTAGGCAGTGTGTGCTGTTTTATTGTTGGTTAATACTGATTCCAGGCATCTTCTCAACGGAATATCATAGATTAATACTTCTAGTCGAACCTGCAAAAATAGGCTAGCAACAAGCCTCCTCCAAATTATTTCAAGACAAATATCTCATTTTTCGAATATTTGAAAAACGAAATATTTGCTGTGCATTTGTTTTGATATTAATAAAATAATTAGTACGGAGCATCGTTATACAACAAAAGGTTGTGCTCAAGATAGGATATTCCTTACCATCAGAAAGTGAATATCACGAATTCGTATTTTTTTGAATTTAAACCAAATCGACAAATCATGTCCAGTCAATAACTATATCCATAGCTTGTCTGTGAATAGATAGAAAGTAAGCAGAGAAAAAGCATGAAAGGGGGTGGATAAGAAGGCTGAGGGAAACCACTAGTCCGGCACTGCCTAAAGTGGAGTTAGGCGGTGCCGGACTAGCAGTTAGGCTGAGGCTAAATTACAGACACCAACTTCAGCATAACTATAGAGCTTGGAGCGTTAACAAACAACACCAATTTAACAAATCACTATTAATGAAATGGCAAAATTCCCTCACAGAGTCTTAGTTTTGGTGATTTCTATTGCCATATTGCAACACTCTCTAATAATCAAGCCATTGAGGGTTGCAATAGGCGGTTGCAATAGGTTGCAATAGGATTCTATTGCAACCGGAAATTTTATCTTAATATTGGGGCTAATACAGCAAAAAGAGTGCTATTTAGAGTGAACTATATCCGCTTTTATAAATAATAGGTAAAATAGAGAGCGTTCAATTGTTAACACGGCTTGATGGCAATGACAAAAACAGATATTTTTCTCACAGAGTTTGAAATTTGATGAGGCAACAGCAATTTTACAAAATGGGTACTCCTCACTTATTCATACCACCATTCAATAAACTTCTATATTCATACCATTCTCACCTTATCTAATCAAACATTGCTATATAGTTGTATACCCCTTGAGCAATATCCAGTAAACATATAGAGACCAAAAAGGGCTGAATCCTAATTGTAGTGACCCCCAAAAGTTGGACTATAAATTAATAATTTATATTATAGTGAGCTCGGTATTGCACCGGGCTCATTCCTTTTAATCTCAGTTTAATTCTTTTATTGTTATACCACCAAATATAATTTCTAAGTT
>JBOFEN010000094.1:0-20413 GCA_051648105.1 Bacteroidales bacterium | reverse complement strand
ATCCATCAACAATTGAAAACGAAGAGCTAAACTCCCTATTGCAGACTATTCACAATCAAGCAATGGAGATCACCACGCTCAAGGAAGAGATAAAGAAACTTAGAGCTAGAAAAGCTAAGAAATAAGTTCTCAATTACAGATATATTGGTCTGTATCATCAAGAGATAATCTCAAGATGATACAGACCTTTTTTTACACCCAATAAGCACATCTATCCCATTCATTGTGAGGAACTCCAAAAACACGTACGTATTTGAGTGAAAATACGTACGTATTCTAACCAAAACACGTACGTACTTCAGACAAAATACGTACGTATTTTGAGAGTTGCCCACATCAAGCAGGTAAGACGCTCTATAACAACGCAATAGACAACCTCACCACCACCCATAGTTAGAGAGTTATAATCACCCTAACAGTGTGAAAGACCCAATCTGTATTAACTTAATAACTCTCCATTATTAATCTAACTTGAGATTAATAATGGAGGATAGTATTACACAAATTGACTATCTTTGCACCCACACTAAACAGATTATATAATTGATGATACGCTTTCTTAAAGATTGGACACTACCGCTGGCTATGATCATCGGAGGAGTATTCAATGGACTATTCACCTCCATTTCAGTTATTACCCCGTGGCTAATCTTTGGCATGCTACTGCTTACCTTCACTAGACTATCACCCAAGGAGCTAAAATTCAGCAAGCTACATGCCATACTCCTATCTATACAAGCCATAGGATGCACCGTTGGGGCACTTCTATACAGCACCAACCCCATCCTCTCACAAGCAATAATACTACTTTTCCTTACCCCAACAGCCTCAGCAGCAGCTGTTATCACAGGAATGCTTGGAGGCAGCGTCTCTTTCCTAACCTCATTCATACTGCTAAGCAATCTAGCAATAGCCTTTACTGCACCCATACTATTCACCTTCTTTGGTGAAAACCAAGATATGAACCTCGTATCATCCATCTGGATCATATGCCAAAAGGTTGTACCCCTACTCACAGCACCACTACTACTTGCATGGGGGTTCAGATATCTAGCACCAAAACTTCACAATACGATAGCCTCCTTCCAATGGGTATCCTTCTATCTATGGGCACTGGCGCTTACAATAGTGACGGGTAAAACGATCAACTTCATGATCAACCAAGAGAACCAAGATATACATACAGAGATACTCCTTGCATCTATCTCCCTTATAGCCTGCATTATTCAGTTCCTACTAGGCAGATACGTGGGGGCGAGATATGATAACACAATTGCAGGGGGGCAAAGTCTTGGTCAAAAGAACACTATTTTAGCTATTTGGATGGCACAGACCTACCTACACCCACTCGTTGCTATTGCCCCAGCAGCCTATGTTCTTTGGCAAAATATGATTAACTCATATCAGTTGTGGCTAAAACGAAGAAAATAGTTAACTTTGTGTTAAGATATAGAACGATTATTGAGCGCTCTTGAAAGATTAAAGAATGAAAAAAAACGACCTAGTATCACAAGCAATGGCCTACGGCCTAATATTAGGAGGATTCGAAACCCTCAAATATATCATATCAGTGAATGCCTCAGAGGGAGGATTAATATCTTACCTCTATATTGCAGGGGTTGTTATTACCCCTTTAATTGCTTACATATTTGCAAAACGATTCTGTGAGACACAAGAGATAAGCACGGTTAAATTTGGGAGAATATTCTCCTTTACTGTCAACTTATTCTTCTTTGCTGCACTAATTGCCGCTATAGCACAATATATTCACCTACAATATATTGACAAAACCTACCTAGCTACTCAATTCGAGAAAGCGCAGGAGATACTCAAAGGCAGTAACATGATGATAGAGCTAAACAGTGCTGTTGAGAAGCAAGGTATACCTTCAGCAATTAAGACCACCGTGATGTCTATCTACACATCAACTATGTATGGTGTTATCCTTGCCTTGCCAATAGCAGCCGTTTTAAATAATAAATTCCGAAGAAGACGATTTTTCTAAATAGAAACACTCATCCTCAGACTCTAACTTATCTATCAACTATGGACATATCAGTAGTAATTCCACTATACAACGAAGCTGAGTCGCTGCCCGAACTTCATTCATGGATCAAACGTGTAATGAATAGTCACGGCTACAGCTACGAGATCATATTTATCAATGACGGAAGCAGTGACAACTCGTGGGAGGTGATCACACAGCTCAGTGAGCAGTATCCCGAGGTGAAGGGTGTGAAATTTCGCCGCAACTACGGAAAATCCCCTGCTCTTCATGTTGGATTTGAAAGAGTTAAGGGTAATGTAGTTATCACTATGGATGCTGACCTTCAAGATAGCCCCGAGGAGATCCCTGGTCTTTATAATATGATCATGGAACAAGGATATGATCTTGTATCGGGATGGAAACAGAAGCGCTACGATCCACTAACAAAGACTATACCCACAAAGCTCTTTAATGCTACTGCACGCTGGGTCTCTGGCATTAAGCTCAATGACTTCAATTGTGGATTGAAGGCTTATAGAAAAGAGGTGGTTAATTCCTTAGAGATATATGGGGATATGCACCGCTACATTCCTTTCCTTGCCAAGATAGCAGGGTTCAAGAATATTGGAGAGAAGGTTGTTGAGCATCAAGCCCGCAAGTATGGTGAGACAAAGTTTGGGCTAAATCGATTTGTCAATGGCTATCTTGATTTGATGACCCTATGGTTTTCCTCTAAGTTTGGGATCAAACCGATGCATTTCTTCGGACTCATGGGTAGTTTGATGTTCATCTTCGGCTTTTTAGCAGCTTTGTTTGTGGGTGTATATAAGATATACTCAATGTCAGCTGGATTGCCATACAGATTAGTTACGGACAATCCCTACTTCTACCTATCACTAACGAGTATGATTGTTGGTAGCCAACTCTTCCTAGCAGGATTTTTGGGAGAGCTAATAACAAGAAATTCACAGGAGAGAAACCGCTATAACATAGAGAAAGAGATATGAGATTCATAGACCTATGTATGAGTAGAGTATCCACTCGCGACTATTTGGAAAAAGCCGTGGAGAGGGAGCTCATAGAGCAGATACTAGAAGCTGGACGCCTAGCGCCTTCTGCTGTAAACTATCAACCATGGCACTTCACGGTTGTTACAAATACTGATCTTCTTGACTCTATTAAGGAGTGCTATCCACGTGAATGGTTTAAGAGTGCGCCGATGGTTATTATTGTCTCGGCAAACAAAAGTGAAGCTTGGGTTAGGGCCTCCGACGGCAAGTCACACGCAGATATAGATGCATCCATCGCTGCTGAACACATATGCCTTGCTGCCACTGATCTCAATCTTGGTAGCTGTTGGGTCTGTAACTTCGAGACAGCCAAGCTACATCAACTATTGGAGCTGAACGAGGAGGTCGAGCCAATTGTTATTATACCAATTGGCTATCCCAAAGTACCTCTTACCAGCGATACAAACAAGAAACGCAAAGAGAAAGAAAGCATAATCAGCTGGAGATAACTAAAGGGATAAGACTCCGCAAAAGAGTAAATATTTATATATGAGACCACAAAACATCCTCTTATCACTCTTCACACTCATAGCTCTTTCCACTATTGTTGGATGTGGCAATGAAGGGTGTCAAGAGACTATTTCAGTAAATGCTCGCTGCTCTTTCTACTCGAAGAGTACAAATGCGAGTTTTACTTTTGACTCAATAACTGTTTATGGCATAGGAGCTCCACAGGACTCTATACTATATAATAGAGCTACCTCGCAGAGCTACATTAAGCTACCACTTAAGAAGTTTCAAGAAGAGAGCTCTTATGTTCTGCATTTTCAGGGTGCGGAGTCTGAGATCATAGACCAAAGAGATACCGTAACCTTCTACTACAAGAACAAAAGTTACTTCATCTCAGAGGATTGTGGAACAGTTATCCACCATCTAGTTGACTCAGTAAGATATACACGACACTATATAGATTCACTCATAGTGGCAAAACAATCAATAATAAACCTCGATGAAGAAAATCTTCTCCTACTCTTTTAGCCTCATTCTTATGCTGCTTTCTACCACGTTAGCAGCACAGAACTACTCCTCGGCACAGATGAGCAGGAGTGCAGAGGAGGCAAAGCAGCGACGCGAAGCGGAAAAGAAAGCGGCCGAAAAGGCAGCAAAGAAGCTCCTGCGCGACTCAATACCTCTTTTCGGTGGTGTAACTCTAGGTACAGACATTATAGCTCCGGGCAGTTATCTACTCAATAGAGAGAAGCTATCTTTTCAACTATCCGCAGAGGTCAATCTCAAGAGTCGTTACTACCCTATTGTAGAGATTGGTGCAAGCCGTATGAATCTCACTACTGAGGATGACTATAAGTTTAAGTCAAATAGTGCTTTTTACACCCGCGTAGGTCTAAATTACGCTTTCCAACAGCGTCCCGACTTCTACTTTTATGCAGGTCTGCGCTATGGATTTTCGCATGTCTCTTATGATATACTTGACATCCCTATTGTTGGCGACTACTGGGGAGAGTCTCAGAGGATAGATATACTTGATCAGAAATCCTTCTCTCAATGGGCATCAATAGTTGCGGGCATCAAGGTTAAGATATATAAGAGTCTATCAATGGGCTGGAATGTCAGATACAATTTCTTGATCTCATCGACCAAGAACCCTAATTCAAACACTTGGTTTATTCCAGGTTACGGTATGAATCAAGCAGGTAGTTCCTCTGCAATGGCAGTGGAATATAATATTTATTATCAACTACCCTTTATAGGGAAAAAACAGAAATAGGAGCATAAGAGATGGGGATTCTTGAGATAATAATGATTGCTATAGGACTATCGATGGATAGCCTTGCTGTGTCAATAGCTGCTGGTATCATCCTAGACCGTGTACATGTAAAGCATATTCTCCGTATAGCCTTTTGGATGGGCCTTTTTCAGGGTATGATGCCTGTATTAGGATGGTTATTGGGAATACGTTTTCAAGAGCATATAAAGCTTTATGACCATTGGGTAGCCTTTATACTTCTTGCTCTTTTGGGTGGAAAAATGATTTACGAGTGGTTCTCCGATGAGGATGATGAGGAGAAGGGGTTTGACCCAACCCGTAGGATGACTATCATAGGTCTTGCTGTGGCTACAAGTATTGATGCATTAGCCGTGGGTGTCTCTTTTGCATTCTTGAATGTACAACTTCTATTGCCTGTAGTCTGTATTGGAGTGACTACCTTCGTACTTTCATTCACTGGAGCAGCCTTTGGGGCTCAGTTTGGAACGAAATATAGACTACCGATGGAACTCATTGGAGGTGTTATTCTAATCTTGATTGGCTTGAAGATCCTAATAGAACACCTCTACTTTATGTAAAGTAAACGCAAACAACAACATATATAAATAACAATGGCAGACGACAAGAAAATTATCTTTTCGATGGATGGAGTAAGCAAAACTTACCCTCCACAAAAGCAAGTACTTAAGAACATCTACCTATCTTTCTTCTACGGTGCTAAGATCGGTATCATTGGTCTGAATGGTTCGGGTAAGTCTACCCTATTAAAGATCATTGCTGGTATTGAGAAGTCATACCAAGGTAATGTGGTTTTCTCACCAGGGCACACAGTAGGTTACCTAGAGCAGGAGCCTCAGCTTGATGAGACAAAGACAGTTAAAGAGATTGTTCAAGAGGGTGTACAAGAGATTGTTGACACTCTAGCTGAATATGAGGAGGTTAACATGAAGTTTGGTGACCCTGAGGTACTTGACAATCCAGATCTTATGGATGCACTTATCAACAGACAAGCTGAACTACAAGATAAGATTGACGCAACAGATGCTTGGAATCTAGACAACAAACTAGAGAGAGCGATGGATGCACTAAGATGTCCTCCAGAGGATCAACTAGTTAAACATCTTTCTGGAGGTGAGCGCCGTCGTGTAGCACTTTGCCGCCTACTTCTTCAAGAGCCAGATGTACTTCTTCTTGATGAGCCTACCAACCACTTGGATGCTGAGTCTATCGACTGGTTGGAGCAACACCTTAACCAATATGCTGGTACAGTTATCGCGATTACCCACGACCGTTACTTCCTAGATCACGTTGCAGGATGGATCTTGGAGCTTGACCGAGGTGAGGGTATTCCTTGGAAAGGTAACTATACATCATGGCTAGAGCAGAAAACAAAAAGAATGGAGCAGGAAGAGAAGCAAGCCAGCAAGCGTCGTAAGACTCTTGAGCGTGAGCTTGACTGGATCAACCAATCTCCAAAAGCTAGACATGCAAAAGGAAAAGCTCGTCTAAACTCTTATGAAGCTCTTCTAAACCAAGACACTAAGGAGCGTGAGGAGAAATTAGAGATCTTTATACCTAACGGACCAAGACTTGGTAATAAAGTTATTGAGGCTCATGGTGTAGCAAAAGCATATGGTGATAAACTACTATATGATAATCTAGACTTTGTTCTTCCTCCAAACGGTATAGTTGGTGTTATCGGTCCTAACGGTGCAGGTAAAACCACTCTATTCAGACTTATCATGGGTCTAGAGCAGGCTGACAAAGGTACTTTTGAGGTTGGAGAGACAGTGAAAGTAGCTTATGTTGACCAGTCTCACGCTGGAATAGAAAACGATAAGAGTGTATACAGTGTTATCTCTGGTGGACAAGATACGATCAAATTGGGCGGTAGAGAGTTGAATGCTCGTGCTTACCTTTCACGTTTCAACTTCACGGGTGCTGATCAAGAGAAACTTTGTGGCGTACTTTCAGGTGGTGAGCGTAACCGTTTGCACCTAGCTATGGCACTTCGCGAAGAGGGTAACGTTCTTCTTCTGGATGAGCCTACCAATGATATCGACGTGAATACTCTTCGTGCACTCGAAGAGGGTCTAGAGAGTTTCGCTGGTTGTGCGGTAGTTATTTCCCACGACCGTTGGTTCCTTGACCGCATTTGTACTCACATCCTAGCATTCGAGGGCAACTCAGAGGTATTCTACTTCGAAGGTAGCTATTCGGAATATGAAGAGAACAAAAAGATGCGTATGGGTAATGTTGAGCCTAAGCGTGTTAGATATAGAAAACTTGTTGACTAGTCAACAAGCAACAAAAAGGGGAGAACGATTTCGTTCTCCCCTTTATTTGTTTTGTTACAAGATATTATTCAATAAACTTTATTATCTCTTCAACTTCAAGTCTTGGAGTAGGATTAACCTCTTGATCTGGATAACCAAAGGTAATTATTGCAGCTACTGTCTCCCCTTCAGGCAAAGATACAATATCTGAGACGACCTTATCATCAAAGACTCCGAAAATACATGTACCTACTCCATGCTCGTGGGCAGCTAAGCATAGTGTTTGACAAGCAATTCCTGAGTCAAACATCTCCCATGCATTTCCTTTGCTTGTTGCATATCCATCTTTTTTATATAGTTTGCCACTCTTGCCATTTACATAGCTTAAAACAATTACGCCTGGTGCATTTCTCAAAGTCCCAATGTTATATGAGAATCCATGTACGCCTTCATCAGCAATACGCTGAATTAACTCTTTGTTTTCTAATATTGTATATCTAGCAATTTGAGAGTTAGCCCAAGATGGAGCCCATCTTGCAGAGTCAATAATTGATTTTATTGTATCCCTAGATACTTTCTGCTCTTTATACTTTCTTATACTACGACGTTCCTTGATCATTTTAATCGCATCCATAACTTCTTATTTTAGGTAAATATAGACTTATCACATATTATGTTCTTAGTCTGGGGTTAAACTCAACGACAAAGATAACAAAGGAGAGGACTTTTCTGGCCTCTCCTTTGTTATCTTTTGTTGTTTTTCAATCTTCGCATATCTCTATGCTTTTCTTACATCAATATCTAGTCTCTAGTGTCTATTCAGCAATTATTCCAATCTCAGCCCCTGAAGCAAAGTCTTGATTACCGTGAGAGCTTAAAGCTGTAAAACGAATGTATCTACCCTTAATAGCTCTGTTGAACATTGTCTTAGACTCATCGGAACTATTAGGGAAGTTTGCTTTAACAATAGGTTCGCCCCACTCTTTCCCATCCGTACTTACTTGAATCTGGTATGAGTTTACACGACCATTAGGACCATCTTGACGAGGAAGATAAGTGAATCCAATTATTGACTTCTCCTCTCCAGCATCAAGGTCAACCCAATGTGGGTGTTTTGCAACTGTAACAGAGTACATTGTATGCCAAATAGAGTTTGGATCGCCATCGGTTAGGTTAGTGGCATTGCCCTCTCCTACCTCTTCGCTACTTGAAGATATCACCTCAAGAGGAATGATACGGATTTTATCGAATGAGCTAGTAAGCTTGATATCAGGGTTATGCTTATACCAAGCTTCAACCTTTCCACCATCACGCATAGAAATAGGCTCTTTGTATTCTATAGCCTTCCCTCTATTGTTCAATCGATATAGAATTGTAGCCTTACTATCCAATGATGCAATAGTTACATTGCCATCTCGTCTGCGCGTAATAGATATAGGCAGATCACCATCAGGTGCAACATTTGATAGGTTAGTTAATTGGCCCTCAGAGTCGACAGGACGAATAATGAATCCCATTTTGTTCTCTCCAGCGAATATACGATCATGTTTCAATGGACCACCTTGACCGCAACTGTTTCCACCAAGACCTGTTACACCAAGATCCAAACGAAGATATGTATCTTTAGCTTGAGGAAGTTGGTGAGGATGACCTGCTAGAATCATATCCACAGCGCTATATGGCAAAGCTTGTGTTGACATCTTGTCTGTCGATATGAAGATTGCACCTTTGCCACTATCATCTATCAATGAGCACCAACGCACATCTTCACGGTTACCAACCTCTTGTGGTTTAGGGAACTGTACGAATTGCTCAGATACAGAGCTCTTGTACAACTCAATGAATTGGCTAGTTTTGCGGTCATTATAGTTCCCAATAGGTCCTCTTCCATAGTAGCTATATTTGCTATACTCTTGAGGAATCTCCATAATATAACCAAGACGAGGAAGAATTGTTGATGGTTGATTTGAGCTTATGCTTGATTGC
Source organism: Bacteroidales bacterium (assembly GCA_051648105.1). Taxonomy (GTDB): domain Bacteria; phylum Bacteroidota; class Bacteroidia; order Bacteroidales; family UBA7332; genus UBA7332. Next base: position 11,368 of record JBOFEN010000094.1, on the reverse strand, counting down.
AACTCTATTGATCCATCTTTATATACAGTCCAGATCTGGCTAGTTGTGAATTTGAAATCTTCGTCACCAAATCTACGAGCAGTAATCTCCTCTATCGTATTCTTACCAGTACTTGTTCCACCTAAGATCTTAGCACCATTAGGAGCTTGTGATTCCACAATGAAAGATAGTACTATTCGTCCATCTTCTTTTGTAATGATCTTTGCATCTTTGGTACTATGATTAAGGTTGTGAAGCCCTTTTTCAAACCATTGAGTATAGAACCAGTTATCATTGTTGACAAATGCTCTCATAGCATCAAGTTTTGGACCTTTGCCCTCTTCAATAATAACCTTATTACCATAGGTTAACTTCTGGATTGTACCACTATTCATATCAAAGTTAGCCTCAAAGTTATCACCCTTGATAGACTTAATACTACTTGAAACATCTTTGATAGTTAGTTTACCTCCTTGCATCGCAACAGATGAGATCAATGGTCTATTCTCAGCACTCTTAATCTCAAATTGCTCTTCAGCTTGAACATAGTCTCTATTAGCCCAAGGCTGATTCTCATTCAAAAGGAATTGTACTTTAACGAAATACTCCGATTGAGGTGTAAGAGTTGAGTAATCATAAGGAATATCAACTGTTTTACGTGTTCTAGCAGATATATTACCCAATGCTATCTCCCCACTCTGTTTAACCACACCATTCTCATACAAGAACCACTTAGCCTTGTAGTCATTTAGACTCTTGAAGTAGTACTTATTGAAAACCTCAAAGCTGCCTTTTTGAATATCAAGAGGCTTAACATCAATATTTTGGTACACCTTCTTCACTTCATAGTACTGAGGCTTAGGAGAGAGATCACCGAAAACTATACCATTCATTACAAACTGACCATCGTTTGGTGTATCGCCAAAGTCACCACCATAAGCAAAGTATCGCTCACCTGTAATAGGGTCATAGTTATACATAGACTGATCTACCCAATCCCAAATTGCACCACCGCAAAAGAAGTTTGTAGACTCAATAGCCTCCCAATAATCAACTAAGTTACCACAAGCATTACCCATTGAGTGAGCATACTCAGATATGTGAAAAGGGTACTTAATATTATACTTACCTTTTACAGCCTCACGAGTCCATGCGATAGATGGGTATTGGTTTGATCCCATATCGACAATACTATTATTTCGCTCATACTGAACCGGTCTAGATTTGTCAAATCTTTTCAATGCATTGTAAGCCGTAACAAAGTTATCTCCAGGTCCCGCCTCGTTTCCTAGAGACCATATAACTATAGATGGGTTATTCACATTAGCGTGAACCATCTCCATTACACGAGCTACGTGAGCCTTCTCCCACTCTTTTGGATGAGAAAGCGAAGCCTGACCGTAGTAATACTGGTGTGACTCAAGGTTTGCTTCATCCTCCAGATAGATTCCATACTTATCGCAAAGGAAGTACCAGTATGGATCATCTGGATAGTGAGAGTTTCTCACATGGTTGATATTACCCTTCTTCATTAGCATAACCTCTTTCTCCATCAACTCTCTAGAGATAACGTGCCCTGTTTCCGGGTTTGACTCATGACGATTCACACCTTTGAGTTTCACAGGTTTACCATTAACATAGTAGTATCTACCAGCTAATCCGAACTCATCTTGAGAAGCAGGAGTCTCTTTTATCTCAACCTCACGGAATCCAACAATTGTAGATGTCACATCAACTATTCTCCCTTTAGAGTCTTTTAATTCAGCAACCAAAGTATAACGGTAAGGCTCTTCAGCCGACCACTTCTTAGGAGCTTTCATATTCAGTTGGTTGATAGTTTCCGCTAGTTGATTTGGTTTTACTAGCTCAACTTTGCTAGTAGCAATAACATTCTCTACCTTTTTGTTTTTATCAGAGTAAAGTTCGTGCTCATAGAGAGTATATTCAACAGAGTGAGCCTTAATACTCCCTTTTGATAGATTGCGAATATCAGCTGAGATATTAAGTACTCCATCAATATAGTTATCGTCTAGATCTGGAGTTACTTTTAGGTTGCGGATATGTGCTTTAGGAGTAGAGTGTATAGCTACTGTTCTGAAGATACCTGGAAGCCTAAACATATCTTGAGCCTCAAGGAATGATCCATCAGAACTACGATAAACCTCTGCTGCAACAACATTCTTTCCTTTATTTAGATATGGAGTGATATTGAAGCTAGCACTATTTCGTGAGTTCTTAGAAAAACCAATATATTGTCCATTGATCCATAAGTAGAAGAAAGAATCAACGCCATCAAAGGTGATGAACACCTCTCTTCCATCCCAATCCTTAGGGATATCAAACTCACGTCTGTATGAACCTACTTCGTTGCGATGCTTGTAAGTTGTCCAATGAGGAGGGGGAGTTCGCATTACCCCACCTCGCCAATCATCAACTGCTACTTTATGTTGAAATATTACTGGTTGGTTGACGTAAATAGGCACTCCATACTTTAAGCTTCCATCCTTTTGAATACCCTCAATGTTCCAGTTTGAAGGAACTTTTATCTTATCCCATGTTGAGGTATTAAACTCATTCTTATAGAAATCCTTTGGTCTAGAATCTGGATCTGGTGCCCAATTAAAGTCCCACTCACCATTCAACGAGAGCCAATATTTGCTGTTTTCTGGTAGATAGTTACGTGCGCTCTCAACATTGTCGAAAGAGAAGAAGTATGCGCGAGGCTGTTCTTTGTTAAGAGATAATTTCTCAGGAGATTGCCATTCATCACCAATAGGGTTCAACTGTTTACTATAAAGAAATCCAGGTAATGAATCCTGTATAGCAAAACTTGGAAGTGTCATACTGCAAAGCAATAGGCTAAGAGTTATTTTCTGCATAGATAATGTTTTTCTTAGTTATGATAAGTCTTAAGTGTTCGTTTATTGAAGCTTTAGAGAGAGAGACTCAAGAATGGATAGCTCCACTGAGTTTCTCTCTAAAGCATCTTTATAAGGTATAATTAGATAATTGAAATTTCATCTACAAATAAGAATGCTGGCTTGCCTTTACCAGGATGCCACTCTGGCATCTGCTTTAGACTGTTCACATCGACTCTTACATAGCGAGCTTCTGTTGGGTTAAATGTTATCTGGTGTTTTGTCTGCTCGGAAACATGACTCTTCGCCTCTTGAATCATCTCCCTCTTAAGCTCCTTATATTCAAGGCCATCATCAGACACCGAGATTACAATTGAGGTTGGACGGAAGATCCAATCACCTGTTAGTACAAAAGTTCCTACTGACACCTCTGATATAGTAGTATTCACAAGCAGATCAATAGTAGCTGATAAGTCATTATTATTGAAGCCCATCCAACGTCCTGAACGGTAATTTGATTGTCCCGTAACACCATCATTCAAAAGCGATGCGCCTTCATATGTAAAGCTACCGTGAGATGGTTGGCTTAACTTAATTGGTTTTAGCGTTGCTTTATTGAAGGAGTAGCTTTGACTAAGTGTCCTAGATGGATTACCTTGACGGAATGCTTTAGCTTTAAGCTCCATCGTTCTATCTATCTCTATAGGGTTGATATAGCTAGTACTCTGTTCTGTTGGTTCCGACCCATCTGTGGTGTAATGTATCTTTCCACCTTTGAGAGCAGTTAGCTCGACAACTTGCTTATTACTAATTGAATCGCGAAGCTGCTTTTTACGTACATCAAAAATATGACGTGCGTAGTTGTAATTTGCTTCATCATAGTGCATAGACAGTGAGGTCAAACGACTCAAGAAGTTGTCATAATCCTTAGGAGCATCACTCCAACCTGCTTCACTCATAGCTGCAAGACGAGGAAGAAGCATATACTCTACATGTTTAAATGTTTTAATATACTCTGTCCATATATTTGCCTGAACACCCAATATATGAGATGCTATTTCTGGAGCCACTTTTTCAGGAATTGGTTGGAAGCTATAAGCTCTCTCCAGAGGAATACACCCACCAATAGCCAGTGGTTCCAACTCAAAATCATCAGATTGGTAGTAGTCAAAGTAACAGTGTGAAGTTGGTGACAATATAGCATTATTTCCTGTCTTTGCAGCCTCAAATGCGTAATTTGTGCCTCGCCATGCCATCACCGTTGCAGTAGATGATAGTCCCCCCTCAATTATTTCATCCCAACCAAGAAGAGCACGTCCCCTATCGTTTAGATATTTCTCAACAGACTTAGTAATATAACTCTGAAGACGCTCTTCAGCAGAGTGAAGAGAATCCTTCTTAAGACCTAACTCTTTTATCTTAGCTTGACATTTAGGACACTTCTCCCATCTCACCTTAGGACACTCATCCCCTCCTATATGAATATACTTTGAAGGGAACAAATCAAGAACCTCATCAAAGATATCATAAATAAATGGTAATGTCTTTGGATTTCCCGCACAAAGAACATCATCAAACACCCCCCATGTCTCAGCTACTTTGTAGTTCTTACCAACACATCCTAATTCCGGGTATGAGGCAAGTGCAGCTAGCATATGACCTGGAAGATCTATCTCAGGGATAATCGTGATATATCTCTCGGCTGCATACTTAACGATATCACGCACTTCATCTTGAGTATAGAAACCTTGATGAGGCGTATTATCATATTCCGTCGTGTTTCGTCCGATAACAGTACGCGCTCTTTTTGAACCTACCTCTGTCAATTTTGGATACTTCTTTATCTCTAAACGCCAGCCTTGGTCCTCAGTAAGATGCCAATGGAAGGTGTTTATCTTGTGCATAGCAAGCACATCGATAAATCTCTTAACAGAATCAGTAGTAACATAATGACGAGCAACATCAAGGTGTGTACCTCTATAACCAAAGCGTGGCTCATCCTTAATAACGACACCTGTAAGAATAGCTTTTTTATCTTGTGAATAGATACTCCTTACAGGTAGCATCTGTGTGAGAGTTTGAAAAGCATAGAATGCACCATTTGCTGCAGAAGCCTCAATAATTATCTCATTTTTCGCAACTCTCAGTGTATAAGCCTCTGGATTATCAGAAACAACCTTTACAAATGAGACTTTTATACCAGATGATTCAGATGATTCAAGGTTGTATTTATCAACAAATAGATTCTTGAGTTGATCTGCCACATTAGAGAATGAGGAGTCACTCATGCTAATCATGAATTTACTGCCTGGTGCGATTATCACATTACCCGAAGATGCTGTAATCTCATTTGGTAGAGGTATTATACTATACTCCAGATTTGTTTGCTTATCACCACAAGCAACAACTCCTAATAGTGAGAGTGCCAAGACTAAGCTCTTTGATTTCTTCATAGTTGATATTATATTCTTATATAGGTTAGATCAATAAATAATTCCGCCCTGAGATTACTTGAGACAAATTTGATTTACCTCGTCTGTACGTACTCCAGGCTTTAGTTCTCCATCAACAACAAATAGCACTTTACCATCTGTAACAGCACCAGCACCAGCACCAGCACGAGCTATTGCAGCATCTGATCCTAGAAGAGCCCACTCCTTTGTTGATAAATTATATGCATATAGATCAGAGTTAAATCTATACCACTCTACTGGATGAGTCATATAGCTTGCTTTCTCTCCTCTAAGAGAGTCTGCTAATGCTATGTTCTCGTTACTTATGGCCTGCTCAATCAATCTAGATGCATCCAAAGCATTAATAAATCTATTTCGATTAACCCCTCCACCGATAATTATATGTGAATCCGAGATATTAACTCCAAATCCCCCTACCATAGCTATTGGTTCATTATCCATTGTAGATAAAGGAAGCTGTGTCTCAACAGCCCACTCTCCTAAAGATGGATGGTAAGCATATACATATTCAGGAAGTATTGGCTTCGACTCCATAGTTCCAAGTTGGAAACCTCCCATAAGAATAACCGCACCATCTTTACCATTAAGAAGAATAGGTTGAATACGTCCAGCTCCCGGGAAATCTGTAAGCTCTACCCACTGCTTTCTCTCGCTTAGATCAAGCATATACATTTTATTACCTGACACAGAATTGATATTACCACCCGCTACATAGATCTTCTTATCATTAATTGTTGCAGCAAAGTTATCCATTGTTACAGGAAGGTCCGGAAGAGAATTAGTAACAAGTGTTCCGTTGTACTCAAAAGAGTAAACCGAAGCTGTTGATCCTTCATTATTGTTCCCTCCTATACATATCCATTCGCTACCATAAACAACAGATGCACCATATGCCAATCCCATAGGCATATCACCAATGTGCGTCCAACTATTTAGATCTTGATTATATCTATATATTGACTTATAATACTCTTTTATACCACCCTTTGATGCTGGGGCTGTAGGAAAATTACACCCACCAGCTACTAATAGGGAACCATTTACATATGCTGTGTATGGAGCCGATACTCCTTTTACTGAATCGTTGTTACCAATTGGTAGATGTGCTATCTGCTTTACTTGTTCTATTTCGCGCATATTGTGATTTTTACTTAAACAGCTCATCATTGAAAGAGCTAGAATACAAATTGCAAATTGTTTATTCATCTCTGTTACTTATTGTAAGGGGGATGTTTGAAATGTAGAAGCTGGTAACCCAGACTTATTCACAAGATTAGCACGGGTAAATGGTTGCCATGCATAACGTACATACTTAGGGTTTTTCACTAATCTGTTCCAAACACGTAGCTTATCATTTTCAATCTTTGCTTCAGCTGGATGAAATATACCAGAGTCATCTGCAATCTCGAAACAAGATGGTGAAGAGCTATCTGATGTAGTTAATCCTTGTGCATAGTCGAACTCTATAATAGCATGGTCTCTAGCAAATATTGCATTACGAAAGAGTGGTCCTGAAGGAGTGATATCCATCTTATAAGTGTCACATAAGGCTAGATGAGCCAGACGCTCTCCTATCTCTCTTTTTCTTCTAGGGTGTACATCCAATGAATCCCCTCTATCTGAAGAGACTACCATTCCAAGATTTTCTCTACTATGCATAAGAGATCTTTGACTATCACGAAATAGTGGCCATGATGGTCTATTAAGACTTGAAAGCTGAACATAATAGAATGGTAACTCCCTACCCCAATTCTCTCTCCAACTATCAATTAGCATAGGGAAAAGACGTTCGTGTAACTCTGTATTGTGGGCATTTGACTCTCCCTGATACCAAATAACTCCTTGAATAGGGAACTCTTTCAATGGCTTGATTGCACTCTCAAAGAGGTAAGCTGGTTCATATGGGTGGCGCTGAAGTGGGTTAGTTGCAGCCTTTACGTTAAGTGCAGCACGTTCTCTTACCCATTGCTGTATGTGATCATTTTTCTTCCAGTTAGTTAGCAAAGCTGGAATATTAAACTCTAGTGATTTGCGATCTATCCAAGCTTCAGCAGGAGAACCTCCTACGGAGTTATGGATGATACCAATAGGTATATTAAGCGAGTCACATACTGTTTTTGCAAATGCATAAGCGATGGCAGAGGTGGTCTGAACGGTTGTTGAATCAGCAGCGACCCATCCAAGTGTATTGAAGTATTGCAAATTATTTAACTCTGTAAGAACATTTGAATCCCACTCAACTGATGAGGTTTCCCATCTTGGTTGCATATCAAAAATTCTAATAGATGGACTCTTCTTTGCATGTGAAGTTAGTTCCTCTTTTTCTGCAGACTGATTAACTCTCCAACGCATATTGGATTGTCCAGAACATAGCCAAACCTCACCTATCAATATGTTTTTGTAAATCAATTTCTTATCTTTAGTCTCTATAGATAAGGAATATGGACCCCCTGCCTCCATTGGCTCAAGCTCAACCTCCCATTTACCATCAGCAGTAGCATTTGTAACTCTCTTTTGCTTTGATATCTGAACAGTTACCTTCTCTCCAGCATTAGCAGTACCCTTTATAGCAATCTTAGACCTACGCTGCAAGACCATATTATCAGAATATATTTTAGGCAGTTGCACTCCACCATAATCGCCTGACAATGCACTATATACACGCTTTGCAATAAGCTCAGCACCCTCCTCATTTGGGTGAAGTGCATCAGGCATTAGATGAGGCTTGTCATATAAAACTTCCTGAAGATCTATCAAATAAGCCATATTATTATTTGCTACCTGCTCAATAGCCCTCTGTATCTGCCAATACCAATCGCGTGTTCCAGATTGAAATCTAGGGTGCCAGTTGAATATTGGCGACATACGACATATATAGAATTTAGCTTTAGGATTAACTACTCTAAAGGAGTCTATGAGATCACTGTAATCATTAATAAACTCTTCACGATAGTTAGCCCAATTACGAGGATCCGTATCATTAAGGCCTAAATGAATAACTACAAGATCTGGATTGAACGCCAAAGCCTGCTTAAACTCTGGAAGGTTCATATAAGGTCTATGGCCCTTTTTCAATAAAGTTGCGCCACTATGTCCAAAATTTCCAACCTCATAGTCAGATCCCAAAAAGTGTTGAAGCTTTGAAGGGTAGGCATTTACTTCTCTATCCTTGAGAAGGTATCCATAAGTTACACTATTCCCAACACAAGCCACCTTTATCTTTGCTGAAGCTGTACTGATAGTTAATAGTGCTACAATAAGCAGAATAGTTTTTCTCATTTCTCGTTTACATAAGGTTTAATAATCAGTGCCCAGTGCTTATACCCTGCCCCCATTAGATGCAGACCATCATTTGAATACTTAAGATCTAATTTACCCGTCTCATTATTAATAAATTGAGAATATAGATCAACGAAAGTCACATTGTGAATCTCAGCAATAGATCTCAACATACTATTTAATTGCTCTACCTCATTTGATCTTGCTGTGTGTGACACAAACATCTTCTTTTCATCCGACATAGGTAGTATACTCTGTAAATAGAGTTTTGTTTTAGGAGTGCGTTGGGTTATCTGATCAAGTATTTTACCAATGTTGCTGGCTATTGAATCTACTGAAGTACCATGAGCTAAATCATTGACTCCAATCATCAGGAATATCTTCTTTGGTTTTCCTGAAACAATTGGATCCAATCGATCTATAATGCCTACTGTACGATCACCACTAATCCCCCTATTCTTTACATTGGGATTATTGAGCAACTCAAACCACTCTCCTCCATCTGTTATACTATTTCCCACAAAAACAATATCACTCTTATTGATAGGTAACTCTTCAAAAAGAGAAGCTCTCTGATGCCAATAAGTTGAATATCTATTTTGTTGCGCCAATGTTGAGATTGCCAGCAAACATGTGCACAATAATATAATTGTTCTCATTTCAATTCATTTTTATTATTAATAGTAAATCTAGCACTGATTAATCTAGTTTCAACTATCTCTTCATCTCAGGTGAATATATAAGACCTTCAACTCTATCTGTCCCATCTAGTGTTACGAATGCCGCAGAGAACATCCATTTAGTTAATCGGACCTGTGGAGATGAGAACTTACCCATTGGAAGTTTAATAAGTACCTTATTCCACCCTTTATTTAGTTGCACTTGAATTGGTTCTCTTCCAACCATATTCTCGTTGCCTAGAGGTATCTCATTTGATCTTTCAGTATGTTCATTACTCCACACTGGAGGATTTATACTCTGATCATTAATCCAAATATTACTCTCTCTATAGTCCCATTTACCTTGCATAGGCGCAAGGTCCATCTCCGAACGACTATAATTCTGTGTCTCAAACCATAGACCTACTGTTTGTCTCTTTGGTGAGTGAACATATGTCCACGCATAAGCTGTATGATTCTCCTTTGGATCATTGTAGAATGTCGGAATCATCTTGCCCCAATGATGACGCAGGTATATTCCTGAACCTATAGCTGTAGATACCTTATAATCAACTCCATCAATTAAGTAAGAGGATTTTAGATCTACCTCAGGCTCAAATTTCTTTGTCAAATCACCACCATTAGGTAGTGCTTCAGTTATATTCCATTTAACATCCGTCTGTTTGATATAAGCAAAAGGATATCCCTTGAACTGCTTCTCTTTATGCCACAACATACGAGATTCAAAATTGCAAAAAGCCTCAAATGGAGCTGTTCCCTCCTTCATATTCGTACCAAAATCATCATAATATTGCCATCCACCACCTAACCAGGCGCGTTCAGCTATTGCTAACATATTTGGATAAATCTGATTTTCAATAATAATATTCTGCTCATTAGCTATATATCTATCATGCCATACTGCTGCTATAGTTCCAGCTATCTGGTCAGACCCCTCAGATACATTCCCAATCTTACTTGTGTAGAAGGCATATATATCAGCAAAAGTGTCAAAGTGATTCAAATAATGAAACTTACTATCGATAGCTGGCACTCCTTGCGTTGGTTTACCTCTATAGCTCCACATCTGAGTCATATCTATCTCACCCTGCTTGTAATTCCATCCAGGATTCCAAGATATTACTTTTTTCCCACGTTGACGAATGAAGTCAACCATCTCATCACAGAATTGTGGGTTTGTAAATTTTACTTCGTCTGTACCAATATGTAAATAAGGGACCTCGTTCAATACCTGACAAACTTCATCAATCAGCCCCTTAAGTATAGCCATACCCTTTTCACTTTGCATATCCACACCAAAAGCACGTTGGAACGCAGCACTATGTCCTGGCATATCAATCTCAGGAAGTAGCATCATATTATGTTGTTTACAATACTCCTGCAACTCTTTTGCATCTTCGTGAGTATAGTACTTCCCTTTCATTCGTGTCATATTCTCCTCGGCAACTATCTCTGGGTATAGTTTACTCTCTAAACGCCATGCTTGATTCTCAGTCAGATGCCAATGGAAAACATTTATTTTGTATTTGGATAGCATCTTAATTTCACGCTTAAGCTCATCCATTGATATATAACTACGACCCACATCCTGCATGAAGCCCCTAACCCTAAAAGATGGCCAATCTGTTATCTCCATGCATGGGAGATCCCTCCCTTGATACTCCAATAATAGCTGTGACAAGGTTTGTACTCCCCAGTACAAACCTTTTTTTGTTACAACTTTAATAGTTACCCCATCTGATGAGATCTTTAAATTGTATGCCTCCTCCATATTTGCTCTAACACCATCAAGAGAGGTAACGATATCAAGTTCAATCTTTGTTCCTGTACTCTTAAGTTTCAAATCTATCGTTTCGAGAAGAGATGATAAATCAGATGGGGTATTTTGTGATAAACCGAATGATTTAGATTTGAGATGACCACTTTGCATTGTGATCATCTGAGGTTTTGGTAAGAGTTGCTTTTGAGCGAATGATTGCAAACTTGCAAAGGCACACACTCCGCTTAGCATCCAATATTTAAAGTTCTCCATATTCTCTTTCTATATTAATTTATTGTGGGATATTATTTAATGATATCACTCAACTTCACATTCTGA
>JBOFEN010000093.1:0-14946 GCA_051648105.1 Bacteroidales bacterium | reverse complement strand
AGTTTATTAATGTTATGCTCGGTGCAGTTATTGCAGTGTTGCTACTCCTTATATTTCGTCTTTACCTTGCTTATAAACTTATAGCTACACTCAAAGATAGTAGTGCAGTTCTAACTAATAATAATAAAGAGTTAGAGCTTGAAAATATTAAGTTAACCACGGAGTTGAGTCTAGTCAAGGAGCAGAGTGAAAGGAGCCGCGTGGAGTCGGATCGTATGCGTGTAGAGATGCAGCGTGACTTCAAGTTGATAGCTACTGATCTATTGGAACAGAAGGGGGAGCAGTTAACTAGTATTAATACAAAAAATATAACTGAACTGTTAAATCCTTTGAATGATAGAATCACTGAATTCAAAAAGAGAGTCGAGGATACTTACGATAGAGAATCCAAACAACGCTTCTCTTTGGAGGAGAAGATAAAGGATCTGGTGAAGCTCAATGAGCAGATGAGTATGGATGCTCAGAATTTAACTCGGGCACTAAAGGGTGACTCAAAGGTTCAAGGTGATTGGGGTGAGGTTATCCTCGAACGTATCCTTGAGCAGTCTGGTCTTACTAGAAATCAAGAGTATTATATACAGGAGACGCTTAGGAGTAGCTCTGGTGAGTTGCTCAAGGATGAGATGGGTAGGGTGTTGCGCCCTGATGTGGTGGTTAGGTATCCTGATAATAAGGTGTTGATAGTTGACTCCAAGGTCTCTCTTGCAGCTTATGTTAGATATCTTGAATCGGTAAACGATGAGGAGAGGTCAATAAATGCCAAGCAGCATATGGGTTCGGTAAAGAGTCACATTGACCAGCTAAGTGCAAAACGTTATGAGATGCTTGATGGCTCACTAGAGTTTAAGATGTTGTTTATGCCAAATGAGGGGGCATATACCCTTGCACTACAAGGAGACTCATCGCTTTGGGAGTATGCTTATTCAAAGCAGATACTACTAATAAGTCCTACTAATTTGATAGCTGCTCTCAAGCTCATCGTTTCCCTATGGAAGCAAGAGAATCAGAACCGAAACGTTCAGGCTATTGCCGAGGCTGGAGCAAACCTATACGATAAGTTCGCAGGTTTCGTGGAGTCTATGCAGCGTATTGGCGGAGGAATAGATAGAACCAAGGAGGAGTATGATAAAGCTTTTGCCCAATTGGCATCGGGTAGAGGGAATATTATTTCTCGTGTAGAGAAAATGAAGGAGCTAGGGCTTAAAACAAAAAAGCAGTTGCCTTCAGTTAATGAGTAGTAGCTCGTTAAATAATATTTTTATCGTTATTGATGCAGCGTTTTTAGTATAATTACCATCATTAAGAGTAGGGGAGACTATATGGCTCAGAAGATGAATATAAATGAACAGGAGTTGATTGAAGCAGTCAGGCGGAATGATCGCGCTGCTCAGCGTCAGCTCTATGATCGCTTCTCTCCCAAGATGTACTCTATATGTCTCCGTTATATGGAGAATAGGGATGATGCAGCAGATATGCTTCAAGAGGGGTTTATTAAGGTTTTTACCTCTATTGAACGTTTTAGTAATCTAGGTTCCTTTGAGGGGTGGATGAGGCGCATATTTGTTAATGTCTGTCTGGAGAATATTAGACAAACGAATATACTTCGTCAGGGTGTCCCGATAGAGGAGTCTGAGGTTATTGAGGATTATGACCACTCCGTTTTGGATAGAATGAGTGCGGATGAACTAATGGTGCTTATCTCAGAGATGCCACCCGGCTTTAGGACTATATTTAACCTATTTGCCATCGAGGGTTACTCTCACAAAGAGATAGCCGAGATGCTAGGTATAGCCGAGGCATCATCTAGATCGCAATTCACCAGAGCAAAGAGGTACTTGCAGGAGAGAGTAAAGAGGATTAATTAGAGTATAGAACAGTATTTGAATTATTAGATTAATGAGAAATAATTTTGAAGATAAAATAGGACGTAAGATTTATGACCATGGAACACCTCCACCTGAGGGTCTTTGGGCATCTATCAAGCAATCTTTACCTCCAGTAGAGAGTAAGGTTGTTCGTGTCCCTCTTTGGCAACGCCGATGGGTTGCCGCAGCTTCTTTTATGCTGCTCTTTTCTTCATCATTCCTTATATATGAGTTGACAAAAGGTGGGGATAGCCAACCTATAGCTTATAGCGGAGATCCACAGGTCAATGAGCAGATAGCGGAGATCTCTACTAGAGTGAAGGAGCTGGTAGGAAGCCCCGAGGTGGCGGCTCAAAAGATGGTAAGAGTTGCATCTATTTCTAGAGGTGTTCAAGCAATCCTAGCATCCACAACTGAGAGTGTTGTAGAAGATACAACACCAATTAGTGAGGAGGAGATTAAGCAAGAGAGATCAAAGAGTGATACTTCTTCTGAACAGTCAGATCTTGAGGCTGCAATAAGAGAGTTTGAGGCTCTTGGTAAAGCAAACACTATATTAGAGGATCAGTTATTAGCCAATGCTCGTAACTCTAGATCAAAATCCTCTAGAAGCTTAGCTATTGACCTAAAGAATGGTGGTAGTACAAGCGATAGGATGAATGATGGATTTGCTACTCTTAGAAGAAGTTCAAATAATAAGGAAATAAGAATAGCTTCAGCATTGGTTGACCCTCGTAGCGGAGAGAGTGAAACAAAGATAACTCACCATATGCCTATTTCATTTGGTGTTAAGTTGCAGAAGTCATTAACCGATAGATTGAGTCTGGAGAGTGGTTTGGTCTATACTTATATGAAGAGTGATTTGTTGAATAAAACTCAAAACAGAGAAGAGGAACAGCAGCTTCACTATATTGGAATACCTTTGAGTGTGAACTATTCAATATTCAAGAGTGGTAGATTTGATTTCTACGCCAAAGGTGGTGCACAGATAGATTTTAATGTTGCAGGGAAATGGAGTGAGAAGATGAAGTATGAGGCCGATTTTGGCAAAGGCACAATAGAGTCATTCTCTAGAGAGTTAGAGAAAAGACCTCAATTCTCTCTAGCTATCTCTGCTGGTGTGTCGTTTGAGCTTTGGGATAAGTTTCAGATTTATGCTGAGCCAAGTGTAGCTCATTACTTTGACAACAACAGTAAGATAGTGAATGTACGTAAAGAGAGACCAACAGACTTCGCCCTTCAGCTGGGAGGAAGATTTGCTTTCTAATTAAGAGTAGGTTTGATAATTTATTAATCGATTAATTATAAATCATAGGACGATGAAGCTAATGAAAAGAGTGGTTGGGATTACAACCATCATGTTGACACTGATTTTGACTAGCTGCCTTGAGGGTGGTAATAGTGCGAATTATAGCCAATTCCCAGGTACAATTGAGGCAGGTGGCTATCTTGGTGATGAGTTGTACTTTAGAGGTGACGATGGGTCACTAATCTCCCCAACAAGTAAAGCTATGCTAGAGGATCTATCTCATGGTGATAGAGTACTTACTGATATTGCAATAGACTATGACAAACAGCCAAACACTGGTGGTAAGTATATGGTTGCAGATCTAACCAATGTGACTAAACTGAGACTTGATGGTCGTGATAAGATCATTCAATTTACTACTGCGGAAGATACAGCAGGTATTGTAAATGATCCACTAAGATATATCTCTGTTACTAGTATTGCAAGAACTTCAAGTAAATGGTATTTCAACCTAAACTTATCTTTCTACAAGACTGATGATCACGCTCATGACTTTACACTTTGGGAAGATTTGACAAGGTCAACTGATGAGAACAGATTGAGATTCACTCTTTATCATGATGCAAAAGGAGATACAGAGAAGAAGAAACTGACTGGTACAAACATTTCGTATGACATAACAACTATGGTAGCGAAATTTGAGCCAGGTAACAGAATCACTTTAACTATTGATTATGTTGGACTGGATAACACAGTAAGCACTCAAACGGTTACATTCTATATTCCAGAAGAGTCGACAGACAAGTAATTACATATTAATATATCAAGAGCGGGTAGTACTCATAACGAGTATTACCCGCTCTTGATATATTAGTGTACCACTATTTGTGCTTCTATATAATCAATTTGAACATTTGTAGTAAGATAGTGTTTATTTTATATCTATCATTTATTTTAATTGATATTATGAAAATAAGAGCACTATCATCTACTCTACTCTTACTGCTACCACTACTCTTATCTTCGCAGAGGATAATAACACTTGAGGAGTGCCAGGAGTCAGCACTTAATATCTCCCCAGCGGCAAGGCAGAAGTTGCTCGTTGATGAGAGGGTAAAAGAGGAGTTATCTGCCAAAAAGGTTGGATTGACCCCTCAGCTTCAGTTTAATGCTCAAGCTTCTTATCAGTCTGATGTGACTCGTATACCTATTGAGATACCTAATGTTGAGGTTCTCTCAAAGGATCAGTATAGAGCATCTGTAGATTTTACCCAAGTAATATGGGATGGTGGGATAAATAGATCTCAACGTGAGTTGTTATCATCCAAGGGTGAAGTGGATAAGCAGCAGGCTGTGGTATCAATATATAGGCTTAAGGAGAATATTGAACAGATATACCTTTCAATTATTCTTGTCGAGAAGCAGAGAGAGGCCTTGAGAGTTCAGATGAATACACTACAAAGTAGGTCGAAGATGGTTGAGTCTATGGTTTCGAATGGTGTTTCTCTACCTAGTGAGCTTTCAAAGATTGAGGTTGAGAAGTTACGTATTGAACAGAGTATTGATGATTGTAGCTCCTCGAGGATTGCTCTTATTCAGAGTCTAACTAGGCTGACAGCTATAGAAATTGATGATAGTAGCAAATTTGCACTTCCGAATATTGAGTATACACCTATGGGTCGAATTGAGTCACGACGTCCAGAGATAAAACTATATGACCTGCACAGAGAGTCTATTGATAGATCTATAGCAGTAATAAAGGGTGAGTTTATGCCAAAGCTCTCGCTTTTTGCCTCGGGAGGTTATGGATTGCCAGGGTTTAATATGTTGAATAGTAACTTCGATTGGTTCTATATAGGAGGTGTAAAGTTGACTGTCCCTATTACTGGCTGGATAATAGGAGGGAAAGAGAAGAGGGGACTTCAATATGATAGACAGATTATCTCTGAACAGCGAGAGGAGTATCTTATGAATCTGAATGCAGAGATTGATAGGCAGTATGTTGAGGTAGATAGATTCATGAGGTTGATATCTTCTAGTAAGGAGATTCTTGATATTAGATCAAAGATAGAGAGAGAGTCTTTCGCACAACTTGAACAGGGTGTTATTACTACCTCAGACTATCTTGTAGAGTTCAATAACGAATTAGTGGCTCGTTTGGATTTGGAGAGAAATTCCATAGAGCTGATACGCTCTGTACTGAGACTGCGAATGCTTTTAGTTGACTAACCATTTCAATAATAAATACTATGATCCCTATGAGAAATATATTGATGCTACTTCTTTCTTTAACTTTTGTATCGTGTGGAGTCGGAGATGGAAGAGCGGATGCTTATGGTAACTTTGAAGCTACTGAGGTGATGGTCTCCTCTCAAGCTAATGGTGTAATCGTTAGACTTGATATACAAGAGGGTGATCAACTAGAGATGGGTGATGAGGTGGGCGTGATTGATACATTACAACTTATCATTAATAGAAAGGAGTTGATGGCATCCTTGGAGGCTATCTCAGCACAACTTCCTGATATATCATCTCAGTTGGATGTGATAGATGAACAGATGCAGAAGGTGCTTCTAGATAAGAGACGTATTGAGGCTCTTTTCTCATCTAAAGCAGCAACTCAAAAGCAGATGGATGATGTCTCAGCACAGTTGGAGCTGCTAAGAAGAGAGAGGGTGTCGCTTCTTTCGGGGCTAAATGTTCAGACTAGGAGCCTAATAGCTCAACGGGCACCTCTTGAGGCTAAGATTGAGTTAGTAAATGATCATATATCTAGATCTAGAATAGTTTCGCCTATTAGTGGTGTGGTATTGAATAAGTATGCTGAGAAGGGAGAGCTGGCAGCATATGGGTCTCCAATATTCTTGATTGCTAATCTCGAGGAGCTGACTCTAAAGGTTTATGTGTCAGAACCACAACTAACATCTATCAAACTAGGTGCTACAGCAAAGGTTAGAGTCGATAGTGAGGATGGATCTATGATTGAGAGAGATGGAGTTATTAGGTGGGTCTCATCTAAGGCTGAGTTTACTCCAAAGATTGTTCAAACGAATGAGGAGAGGGTTAATCTTGTTTATGCGGTTAAGATCTCCGTTCCTAATGATGGCTCACTGAAGATTGGTATGCCTGGTGAGGTTATATTCTAGTTTATATGGGTAATGTAATAATTGATATTGACTCAGTAAGTAAGAGCTATGGTAAGCTATCTCTCTTTCGTTCTCTATCTCTGCAGATAGGGAAGGGTGAGCTATTTGGCATTATCGGTGCTGATGGTGCAGGTAAGAGTACCCTCTTTGAGTTGATGGTAACTCTTCTCTCTGCTGATAGTGGACATATAACCGTCAATGGGTTGGATACTAAAAGTAAGAGGAGTGAGATTCGATCAACGGTGGGATACATGCCTGGTCGATTCTCTCTATACCATGACTTGGGTGTTAGGGAGAATCTAGATTTCTATGCAACACTCTATGGAACATCACTTGAGCAAGGGTATGAACTAATAGCTCCTATCTGGGATCAGATCTCATCCTTTTGGGACCGTCCTGCTGGTAAGCTATCGGGAGGTATGAAGCAGAAACTGGCATTATGCTGTGCTTTGATTCATCGCCCTGATATACTATTTCTGGATGAGCCAACCACAGGTGTGGATCCAGTATCTCGTAGGGAGTTTTGGGATATACTAAAGCTCTTAAATAGTAGGGGTATGACAATTATTGTCTCTACTCCGTATATGGATGAGGCTCTTCTTTGTGAGCGTATAGCTTTTATGCAGCAGGGTAGAATACTTGGGGTAGATGATCCAAATAGTTTCATTGAGCACTATCCATACGATATCTATTCGATTAACTCAACGGATAGTCACTCCTTGATGAGGGCTTTAAGAGAGGAGAGTGGTACTATATATAGTTTTGCTTTTGGTCACTCTATACATTGGTCAGTAGCCTCTGGCGATAACCATACAGTGCAGAGGGTTCTCTCTAGCTCACTCTTAAAGGATTCCCAGATCAGAAGAGTTAAGCCGACGCTTGAGGATGTTTTTATCTATCTAATGGAGAGTAGCCAATGAATACAATAGAGGTGTTTGGACTGACAAAGCGCTTTGGTGAGTTCACCGCAGTAAAGAACCTTAACTTTGAGGTGGCAAAAGGTGAGATATTTGGATTCCTTGGGGCTAATGGTGCTGGGAAGAGTACGGCTATGCGTATGCTTTGTGGTCTTTTGGAGCCTACAGAGGGTCGGGCTACAGTGGCTGGATATGACATATATAGTCAAAGGGAGAGGGTTAAACAGAGTATTGGTTATATGAGCCAGAGGTTCTCTCTTTATGAGGATTTGACAGTGAGGGAGAATATAGAGTTTTTTGGTTCTATATATGGTCTATCGCCTAAGGAGTGTAGAGTTAGAATGGATGAGATGTATAGCCGTCTAGCTCTTGGCTCTGAGGTAAACTCACTAGTTGCTTCTCTTCCTTTGGGGTGGAGGCAGAAGATCTCTTTCTCTCTTGCTCTTATTCATAGACCTAGTGTGGTATTTCTTGATGAACCTACAGGTGGGGTAGACCCTATTGTTAGACGTCAATTCTGGGATATGATTAGCGAGACAGCTGCATCGGGTGTTACAATCTTTGTGACTACTCACTATATGGATGAGGCGGAGTATTGTGATAGGGTATCAATAATGGTAGATGGAGAGATAAAGGTGTTGGGCTCCCCCCAGCAGATGTGTAGTGAGAATGGAGTAAATAGTGTAGGTGATCTATTTTATCTTTTGGCAACCAGAGGAGGAGCAGCATTATGAAATCATTGATAGCTTTTGTAAGAAAGGAGTGGTGGCATGTACTACGTGATCGCCGTACACTGATAATCATCTTTGCTATGCCTATAGTTCTGATGATTCTTTTTGGTTATGCTATAACCAATGAGGTAAAGAATATCACGCTTTCTGTGTATGACCCTGAGCCGAGTGAGCTTTCGCGATCTATAGTTAATGGGTTGACATCCTCTGGTTACATCATTGAGGTTGACCCACTCAGAAGTATGTCAGATCTAGATCAATCCTTCCGCAAAGGGCTTCATATGGCTCTGCTCTTTCCAAACAATTTCGATAGAGACTTTACAAGGGGTAGTAATCCTTTAATACAACTTGTTTTGGATGGTTCAGACATGAATAGTTCACAGAGCCTTGTGGGATATACAAGGAGTGTAATTAGCACGACACTCTCTAGCCTCCATCCAGCATCCTCTTCAACTGCTCTTTTTAGAATGGAGAGTAGGATGTTATATAATCCATCGCTTAAGAGTGCCTTTATGTTTGTACCCAGCCTATTGGCGTTAATCATGCTAATAGTGTCTGCAATGATGAGTGCCATATCAATAGCGCGAGAGAAGGAGAGTGGTTCGCTTAGGCTACTGCTAGTTACGCCAATGCGACCAATCACCATAATAGTTGGTAAAGCTGTTCCTTATCTTGTTATGGCAGTCATCAATAGTATGGTCATCATCCTTATGAGCAATTTGATTTTTGATATGCCCATTAATGGTAGTTATGCTCTTCTCTCCTTACTATCACTACTCTTTATAGTTATGGCCCTGGCCTTAGGGATACTTATTGGATTATCCTCACCATCTCAAGAGATAGCAGTGATGGTTTCAATCCTATCACTATTCCTTCCCACTACACTCCTCTCGGGTTTCATCTTCCCAATAGAGAATATGCCACTACCACTTCAGGCATTGGCGCAGTTAACCCCAGCTAGGTGGTTTATCTCGGCACTTCGTTCTGTGTTGATACGAGGAAGTGGAGTTGAGGTGATTTGGCAGGAGCTTCTTGTTCTCACAATGATGACTCTGCTATTCATAAGGTTGAGTATAAATAAATTCAAAAACATGGTTTGATCGATATGGGATACATATTATTAGCATTTATACGTAAGGAGCTTTTGCAGATTAGGCGCAATAAGATGATGCTGCTTGTGATCTTTCTCATACCAGTGGTGCAGCTTGTTGTATTGGTGTTTGCGGCTAATCCTATTATAAAGAATATAGCTCTTCTTGTTGTTGATAGTGATGAGTCTCAGATCTCTAAGGATATAACCAATAGGTGTTACTCAACAGGCTATTTCAAGAGAGTAGATTCTTATGTAAATAGGTCTCAAGCTATGGCCACTCTTGAAAGAGGTGATGCGGATGTCATATTGGAGTTCCCATCATTCTTTGAGAGAGATATACTCTTAGGACACTCTCCATCAGTTATGATTAGTGCGGATGCAGTCAACGGAATCAAGGGAGTGTTGGCCGTGAACTATCTTCAAGAGTCCTTGCTCCTTTCGATGAAGGATCTAGATTTACGATTTATGGTGAATGCAAATCGTGAATCCTCACAAGTTGAGCTAACCTACTCGGAGTGGTATAACCCACTGAGAGACCATAAGAGCTTTATGCTTCCTGGTATTCTTGGTATGCTTTTGACTGTCATTGCTATTATGTTGTCCTCTGTGAATATTGTAAGAGAGAGGGAGAAGGGTAATATTGAGCAGATCAACGTTACACCCATATCTAAGGTTACATTCATCCTCGGCAAGGTGATACCTTATGGATTGATAGGTTTGGTACAGTTCACTATAGGTTTAGCTGTTATACGCTTTGGGTTTTCAGTGCCCATTGAGGGCTCTGTTGTGCTCCTTTATTTTGTGGCAATAATATACTTGTCACTACTCCTCTCAACAGGTTTTCTAATCTCAGAGCTCTCGGAGAATCAGTCACAAGCAATGTTTACAACTCTTTTCTTGATATTTATTTTTGTATTGATGAGTGGGCTTCTTACTCCAGTAGAGAGTATGCCCGATTGGGCACAGTTGATAAACAGAGCTAATCCTTTGGCGTATATGGTTGATATAATGAGAAGAGTTGTTCTCAAGGGTGCTACAATGATTGACCTTTGGCGAGAGATACTCATATTGGTATCCTTCTCGATTAGTGTAAACATGATTGCAATTTTCAATTATAGAAAGTCGGTAGATTGAACTATTGGTGGGAAAATAGTATATTTGTAGAGATAGAGAGCCCATTGGATGGGGTTGAACTATGGTAACTTATTATAAAATAGAAGTGATAGATGCGAATATTTAGTTGGTTGTTGCTGTTGTTGTTTGTTATGCCTTTGACGGCAGCCCAGAGAGAGACTAGAGCTGTATGGTTTACAACAGCTTGGGGTTTGGACTTCCCTAGTCGTATCGCTACTTCTGCCTCAACAATCAATAGGCAGAAAGGTGAGTTGGTCAGGAAACTAGACTCACTACAGCGCTTAAATATCAATCTAATATTCTTTCAAACAAGGATAAGAGCTGATTTGGCATACCCATCAACCATTGAGCCATGGCACTATGTGTTTGGTGGTAAGACAGGTGTAGATCCTGGATATGACCTTTTGAGTTTCGCAATAGAGGAGTCACACAAGAGGGGCATGGAGTTTCATGCTTGGATGGTATGTCTTCCTATTGGTACTGTAAGGGCTGAGCGCGAGAAGGGTAATCTTGCTCTATCTAAGAGACGTGCTGATATTGCTATTAGACACAGTGGGGAGTGGTTTCTAAACCCTGGCAATCCTGCTACGGCAAACTACCTAGCTCATTTGGCTCAAGAGATAACAAAGAGATACCCAATTGATGGTATACACTTGGACTATATAAGATACCCCGATAGACCACAAGGATACCCAGATGGTGACCTTTTTAAGAGGTCAGGTGCAGCTAAACTAGAGGATTGGAGAAGGGATAATATCACTAATGTGGTATCTGCTATATACGATAGTGTTAAGAGTGTTGATACTAATGTCAGGGTTAGTTGTGCTGTCATAGGGCGTTACAGTAATGGAGCCTCGCGCAATCCTGGTTGGCGTGCTTATGATGATGTTTATCAAGACCCCGTAGAGTGGATCAAAAGAGGTAAGTGTGACTTCATTGTCCCTATGTTATACTATAATACAGATAGATTTGCAGACAATCTAAAGGACTGGATTGAGAATGTGCCACCTAAGAGAGTTGTTGCAGGTCTTTATACCTCGATGATAGATCCTAAGGAGAAGAATTGGAATGAACATAGCATATTGGATCAGATAGCTTTGGCTTCAGACTTAGGTCTTGCAGGTAGTGCTCACTTTAGGGCAATGCCTCTAGTAGACAACGTTAAGGGGCTCTCCTCAATGCTAAGAGTTGGGAGATATTCAGAGAGGATAGATTGCCATAATTATCTATTGGAAACTACTATTGTTGAGGACAGAAGAGATAGAGTGATTATCGATGGCGTTGAATACCTATTTGACAATAGTGCATTAGCACCTATGTTTGATAAGTAATGAAAGGAGTGGAGAGGAGTAATAATAGAACTATTTATAGATAAGTAATTATGAAATATATTGGAGCGCACGTGAGTGCATCAGGAGGAGTAGAGAATGCACCATTGAATGCCAAAGAGATTGGAGCCGATGCCTTGGCTCTTTTCACAAAGAATCAGCGTCAATGGGTGGCAAAGCCTCTAACGGAGGAGAGTATAACTCAGTTTAAGAAAAACTGTTTGGAGGCAGGAATAGACCCAAACTATATACTTCCACACGATAGTTACCTAATAAATCTGGGTCACCCAGAAGAGGAGGGACTACTAAAATCTAGAGCCGCATTTCTTGATGAGATGCAAAGATGCGAGCAACTAGGACTTAAGTTGCTTAATTTTCACCCTGGTAGCCACTTGAGTAAGATCACTGTTGAGGAGTCTCTCGATAGGGTTGCAGAGTCGATAAACTATGCGCTAGAGAGAACTCAAGGCGTAATAGCTGTAATCGAGAACACTGCAGGACAGGGTACAAACATAGGGAATGAGTTTTGGCATCTTGCCCACATCATAGAGAGGGTTAACGACAAGAGTCGAGTGGGTGTATGCCTTGATACCTGCCACACCTTCACTGCCGGATATGACTTCGTCGATCCAGATAACTACGAGAAGGTATGGCAAGAGTTTGACCAAGTTGTCGGATTCAAATATCTTAGAGCTATTCACCTAAATGACTCAAAGAAAGCGTTAGCCACACGTGTTGATAGGCACGATAGCTTAGGCAAAGGCTTTATAGGTATAGATTTCTTCAAGCGTTTCATGAAGGATAGCAGGTTTGATAATATGCCGATTATCCTTGAGACACCAGACGAAACGATATGGAAAGAGGAGATAGAGCTACTTCGTAGCTTTGAGTAGCCTTTTATGCTGCTAGATAGACTCAATCACCCTAGAGAGTTTCTCCCTCACTTCGTGAGCGATACTCCCTAGTTCTGAGTTCTCAATAGCCATCATAGATGCCATTGGGTCGACAGCAGCCACCTCTATTTTTCCATGATCAACCTCTTGGATGATTACATTGCAAGGGAGCATTGTACCAATCTTATCCTCTAATTGAAGAGCCTTGTATGCAAAAGAGGGGTTGCAAGCCCCAAGGATAAGGTAGTTTCGGAACTCTTGTCCTAGCTTCTCCCTTATCTTGTCGGTGATGTTTATTTCGGATATTACTCCAAAACCCTCACCCTTTAGAGCCTCCACTGTGCGCTCTTTAGCTTCAGGGAAAGAGCAGTTGATCATTTTTTCAAAATAGTACTTCATAATAATGTTGTATAAATAGAGAGTGATTACTCAACCATTAGAACATATTTGTTCCTCGAAAGGTTGAGTAATCACTCTCTTTATATATCTACAATTAGATGATTAGAGCCTATTTGCTCTGTTTTAGCCATTTGTCCAACCATCCGAAGAATGTTCTCTGCCAAAGAATAGAGTTTTGAGGCTCAATGATCCAGTGGTTCTCCTTAGGGAAGATAAGCATTTCAGCAGGTATTCCTCGCAGCTTAGCAGCATTGAAGGCCATCATTCCTTGTGAGGCAAGGATACGATAGTCAAGTTCACCATGTATACAAAGAATAGGTGTATCCCACTTATCAACGAAGCGATGAGGTGAGTTTGCATAGGTTCTCTGAGCCACTGCATTATCCTTATCCCAATATGAACCACCCATATCCCAGTTTGCAAACCACAACTCCTCAGTCTCTAGGTATTGTGCCTCAAGGTTGAATATGCCTGCGTGTGATATGAAAGCCTTGAATCGCTTATCATGGTTGCCCGCAAGCCAGTAAACAGAGAATCCACCGTAACTAGCACCCACAGCACCCAGGCGACTATTATCAACGTAAGGTTCCGCCGCCACAGCATCGATAGCACTCAAGTAGTCCTTCATATTCTGTCCACCATAGTCACCACTAATCTGTTCGTTCCACTCCTGACCAAAACCAGGTACACCTCTTCTGTTTGGAGCCACAACGATATAGCCATTAGCAGCCATCAGTTGGAGGTTCCATCTATAGGAGAAGAATTGACTGACAGTGTTCTGCGGACCTCCCTGGCAGTATAGTATAGCAGGATAACGCTTCGTAGGGTCGAAGTTCGGAGGATAAACCACCCAAGTCAACATCTGTTTCTTGTCTGTAGTCTCTATCCATCTCTCCTCTACACGCCCCATATTGATCTGTTTTAGCAGATCCACATTCTCAAAGCTCAACTCCTTAGCCTCGCCCGTTTGAGGATTTATGCTATATATCTCGTTTGGTTGAGAAAGAGAGTGTCTAACAGCTACCCATCTATCCTTAGCCATAGTTACAGATTCATAGTCAAAATCACCCTCAGTAACTTGTCTTAGAGAAGAGTTCTCAAGGGTCAGATGCCAGATATGCGTTTTGGCATGCTTGCAAGAGATGAGAGCCATCTCTTTTGAATCCTTGCTCCACTCGAAAGCATCAATATTATAGTCGTGATTTGGAAGTACATTTCTCTTTGAACCATCAGAGAGGTTCATCACAAAGAGGCGTTTAAGATCAGACTCATAACCATCCCTCTCCATGCTCAACCAAGCAATTTGATTGCCGTCAGGCGAGAATTTAGGCTCTGTGTCATAGCCCATCATACCCTCAGATATGTTTATCGTCTTGTTAGTCTCAAGATTATAGACATATATATCTGTATTTGTAGATAGAGAGTAGGCCAGCCCCACCTTCTTGCGACAGGAATAGGCAACCCTCTTACCATCAGGCGACCAGCTGAGCTGCTCGATTCCACCATGAGGCTTCGTTGGACACTCAAAAGGTTGACCCTCTAATATATCCTTTGCATCAGTGATACTATTCCCATCGAACTTCGCAATGAATGGATGAGGAATTGTTTCCACCCACTCATCCCAATGCTTGTACATTACATCGCTATGCAGTTGAGCATTAGCCTTTGGGAGATCAGGGTATTTATCTACTACTCTCTCACCAAACTTCACCTCCTTGATTAAGATAACCTGCTTCTCATCAGGCGAAAAGATGAATCCATTTACTCCACCCTCCTCATCAGAGATCTTAATGCGTGAGCTTCCGTCGCTGTTCATAGCCCAAAGCTGCCTGCTACCACCTTCGGAGGAGATGAAAACAATGCGCTTTCCACCCTCTATCCATCTGGCTTGCGACTCAGAGTTTGCACTCTTGGTGATCTGTCTCTTATCACTCCCATCTATTTTCATAGTGAATAGCTCTCTATTCGAACTATTCTCAGGAATACTAACATAGGATACACCATAAAGAATCCGTTCGCCATCTGGGGAGAGTTGCACATCCGAAACTCTTCCAAAGCTGTTCAATACCTCTGGAGTCATAATACCATTTGCAACAACAATCTGCTCCTTTTCAATCATTTTACCTATCGTTTTGTTGTCACCACTGTTACTACAAGCACCAAGTGTCAATAATGTTGTCACACATACACA
>JBOFEN010000092.1:0-26148 GCA_051648105.1 Bacteroidales bacterium | reverse complement strand
CGCTGGATAAATTTTGGGTTAGCTTCGCTACCGTAAAAACAATTAGCGACAACAGCTACTACCTTCAACTTGACAATGGTGAAACTCTTTGGCCTGCAGCTCAAGGATTCCACTATTCTCCAACAAACAATGAAAGGGTGCTAGCTAATTACACAATACTATCTGACGAACAAGATGGGTATGATCACTTTGTTAGAGTAAACTCTCTTTCAAAGATTCTTACTAAAGGAATAATAGATCTTACAACCAACAACCAAGACTCCATAGGAAATGACAAAGTTGTCATTGAAGATATTTGGTACTCTGGAGAGTACTTGAATGTTATATTCGGATATAACACAAGTAATGGATTCATCCACTATATAAACCTAGTCAACAACACAACAGTAGAGCATCCAGAAGACGGCAAAGTTCACCTTGAGTTCAGACACAACAAGAACAATGCGCCAGAAACATATGGTGCTCGTGGAGTAGTTTCTTTTAAACTTGACAAGATTATATCTGATGAAGATGGAGAAGTTAAGATCTCCGTTAAGGCAAATGAGTTTAAGGGTGAAAAGACTTATGACATCACTATCAACAAAGAGTCCATAACGAACAAGAATATATCCCCACTTGGGGATAATATTAATATCAAGTAAATCATATAATAGAATAAATAAAAGAGTATCCACTAACTTTGCACATTGCACTAGTGGATACTCTTTTTGTATATACTATAATGGTGATTGCGATGAATTTGATTATTACCTTATAATATATTATCTTTGCAATATAGATAAACGAAATTATTACCAAATAATAGAACCAAGAAAATATTATGGCAACTACTGCTGATTTTAGAAACGGGATGTGCATTGAGTACAATAATGGTCTATACTTTATTATTGAATTCCTTCACGTTAAACCAGGTAAAGGTGCTGCGTTTGTTCGCACGAAACTTAAAAATGTTGAGACTGGTCGCGTAATTGAAAACACATTCAACTCTGGTGTTAAGGTAAACGAAGTAAGAGTAGAAAGACGCCCTTATCAGTTCCTATACCAAGACGATATGGGATACCACTTCATGAACAACGAAACATTTGAGCAAATTCCAATTGAAACAGATCGTATCAACGGAGTTCGTTTTCTAAAAGAAGGTGATATTGTTGAGGTTGTTAGCAATGCAGACACAGAAACTGTTCTTTATGCTGATCTACCACAAAACGTAATCCTTGAAGTTGTGTACACTGAGCCAGGACTAAAAGGTGACACTGCAACAAACACACTTAAACCAGCTAAACTAGAGACTGGTGCTGAGGTTCGTGTTCCGCTTTTCATTGAAACAGGTGAAAAGATTAAAATCAACACAACAGATGGTTCTTACGTAGAACGCGCTAAGTAACATTTGAGATACAAAAAAGATAGCAGCAATAGAGCCAAATAGTTCTATTGCTGCTATCTTTTTTGTATGACTCAATAATCTTTTGTATCCTTGCATTGAAATAACAAAAAATAGAAGATATGCTATTCTCATTTATTATTCCCGTATTCAACAGGCCACAAGAGGTTGATGAATTATTAGAGAGCCTTACAAAACTAGACACTTCTCTTTTTGAAGTAATAATAGTAGAGGATGGTTCTTCTATATTATGTCAAAACGTGGTAGAGAGATATAAGGATAGCATAGATATCAAGTATTACTTCAAAAAAAACACAGGCCCTGGAGACTCCAGAAATTACGGTGCAAATAGAAGTACTGGAGAGTATATTATAGTTCTAGATTCGGACGTTGTGCTTCCTGAACAATATCTAAACGAAGTACAAATGGAGATCTCAAAAGGCAACTGCGAGGCATTCGGAGGGCCAGATAGAGCAGATGACAATTTCTCTTCAGTTCAGAAAGCGATAAACTACGCAATGACATCATTCTTCACTACAGGTGGCATTAGAGGTGGCAAGAAGAAACTTGACAGATTCTACCCTAGAAGCTATAACATGGGAATAAAAAGAGATGTATGGATTGAGCTTGGGGGATTCTCTCAAATGAGATTCGGAGAAGATATTGATTTTAGCCTTAGACTATTCAAGGCAGGTTATAACATCAAACTATTCACTAAGGCTTGGGTTTTCCATAAAAGAAGAGTGGACTTAAAGAAATTCTATAGACAAGTATACAACTTTGGTATAGCCAGAATTGACCTAGAGATAAGACATCCCAAAAGCATGAAGCTAGTCCACACTCTTCCTGCCCTATTCACCTTATCTACTATAGGACTACTTATATTAGGTTTTATTTATCCTATTACATGGACACCTCTTATCATATTCTCATTAATTATCGCAATTGACTCATCTATAAAGAACCGTAGCCTCATAGTAGGTGTTATCTCAATAGTTACCTCATATGTTCAACTATATGGATATGGCTTAGGATTCTTAGACTCTTTTTGGAAAAGAGTAATATTGAAAGGAGAGAGTTTTACCGCCTTTCAAAAGACATTCTACAAATAAATCAACTCCTTGGCCTACTCCATAATTAATAACAAACTAATCTATGGAGAGACTTTCTATTAAGGAGTGGGCAGCAGACGACCGTCCAAGAGAGAAACTAATACAAAAAGGCGCGAGTGCTCTCTCTGATGCAGAGCTTCTTGCTATACTTATTGGGTCTGGCAACAGCAAAGAAAGTGCAGTTGCTCTTTGCAAGAGGATACTCAATAATTACAACAATAAAATAACTACCCTTGCTAGATGCTCTATAAAAGAGCTAACATCTAAATTCAATGGGATAGGAGAGGTAAAGGCTGTTACAATACTCGCAGCCATAGAGCTTGCTAAAAGACATAAAAGAGACGACAGAGATAACATCTCCACCATCAAGTCGAGTAAAGATGTCCATTCTCACTTCTACTCTTTAATGTCTGATCTTCACCATGAGGAGTTTTGGGTTATTCTCTTGAATCCTGCTAACCAAATATTAGCTACAAAAAGAATAAGCCAAGGAGGGATTGCTGCAACAAGCGTAGATATTAAAATTATACTACGTCACGCACTTATAGAACCTGCAACACATTTCATAGCATGTCACAACCACCCTTCTGGCAATATTAACCCAAGCCCTCAAGACAATATACTTACACAGAAATTATCAGAGGCAGCACGAATGATGGATATGAGACTGCTTGATCATATTATTTTCTCTTCAGACTCACACTACAGCTATGCTGACTCAGGCAAATTATGATATACAATACAGTAGAGATAGTATAATCCCATTTCAGCACAAAAAGAGTGAATAAGAGATAAATATGCTACCCTTTGATCGTTTTATGTTCTAGTTTTCTGTATCATAGTTTGGTAATCCGAAAAAAGTAACTATTTTTGCGAGCCAATTAGAGAATAAAATAACAACATAAATAGACATCGCGATGAAAAGAACTTACCAACCATCAAACAGAAAGAGAAAAAACAAGCACGGTTTCCGTGAGAGAATGTCAACTGCTAACGGACGTAGAGTACTTGCTGCTCGTCGTGCACGTGGTAGAAAAAAACTTTCTGTTTCTGACGAATTCAGAGGCTAAGATTTAGGCTAAGCCTATTTTTTTCAATACTGATTAAAAAAGTAAAGGTTTCTGTTCCAGAGATCTTTACTTTTTCTGTTTTTAGGAATATATTATGTACGTTTGTAATTGATAAACTACAAAAGCATAAGAGCAACATATGGAGACTAAAAAAGGTATACTTTCAATATTCTGCAATATATATATTCGAACAATCCTAATTGCGATTGCAATTGTTATTTTAATAGTAATCTCTACTTTGGTATGGCTTAACTCATACACTAGGCATAATCAAGCTATAGCTGTACCTGATCTCCGCGGATTAGACATAAGTGAGGCTGCAACCCTTCTTCGTCAGAAAAAGATGAGATATCAAGTTGTTGACTCTGTTTTCGCTAGAACAAAAACACCTGGCTCTGTTGTTGAACAGACACCAGCGGCAGAGGCCCTAGTTAAAGAGGATAGAATAATATTCCTAACAGTAAATGCTCGGGAACAACAAAAGGTTGAGGTTCCAAATCTTCGTGATAACTCATACAGACAGGCTGTAGCAACACTTAGAACCCTAGGATTTGAAATTGGAGAGATTATTAGAGAAGCATCAGAATATAGAGATCTAGTTATTGATATTAAATTTAATAATCAAAGTATTGCAAATGGGACTTTACTTCCATTTGGTTCAAAACTAAATGTTGTAATTGGTGATGGTATGGGAGAATCACATGTCGACTCCACACTAATAATAGACAACAAGGATGAATCTTGGTTTCAATAATTGAAAAAGTATAACAACTATAGATGAGTACAATTATAGATAATATAGAAGACGAAGAGCTAGATGCATTTCAAGAGGAGGATCTTCCCCCTACTCAAGATAATGAGATGTATGAGCACTATCGTGTAGTGGTTGATAAAGGACAAAGCAAACTTCGTGTAGACAAATTTCTTGCCCAAAGGATAGAATGGGCTACACGCAATAGAATACAGAAAGCAGCTGATGCAGGATGCATACTTGTAAACGAAGTTGCTGTTAAGTCAAACTACATCATTAAGCCTTGTGATATTATTACAGTCGTTATGGCAACACCTCCAAGGGAGATTATTATTATCCCAGAGGAGATGGACCTTGACATTGTTTATGAAGATCAAGATCTAATGGTTATTAATAAGAGACCTGGACTGGTTGTACACCCTGGCTTTGGAAATTATACAGGAACACTAATGAATGGTCTTGCATATCACCTTAGAGAAGATCCAACGATGTTCGACTCGACAGACCCTAGATTTGCTTTAGTTCATAGGATAGACAAGGATACCTCTGGACTTATTGTTGTCGCTAAGAACCCTGAAGCTAAAGCTAATTTAGCACTACAGTTCTTCAATAAAACGACAAAAAGAAAATATGTTGCGATAGTTTGGGGCAACATCTCTGAAGATGAAGGCACAATTGTTGGAAACATAGGAAGACATCTTAAAGATCGTCTTCAAATGACTGTATTCCCCGATGCTGATCATGGTAAACATGCAGTTACTCACTACAGAGTAATTGAGAGACTCGGTTATGTGACAATGGTTGAATGCCAACTTGAAACTGGACGTACCCACCAAATACGTGTTCACATGAAGTATCTTGGACATACCCTCTTTAATGATGAGAGATATGGAGGTCACGAGATACTAAAGGGTACAACATTTGCAAAATATAGACAATTTGTAAATAACTGCTTTGCCGTTTGTCCTCGTCAGGCTCTTCATGCACAGACTCTAGGCTTTATACACCCTAGAACAAAAGAAGAGATGCACTTCACTTCAGAAGTTCCTCAAGACATGTTGGATCTAGCAGAACGTTGGAGAAAATACATTAGCAACAGAGACATCACACAAGAATAAGTAAATATTGGCGATGAGAAGAAATATAGCAATTATATCTGGAGGTGATTCATCAGAGTGGGTTGTGTCGAAAAAGAGCGCACAAGGACTACTCAGCTTCATTGACAGTAAACATTACAATAGATATTTGGTGGTAATTCGCCAGTCAAAATGGTCTGTTATTATTGATAATGAAGAGTATCCAATAGATAAAAATGACTTTTCATTTATTAAAGACAACACCAAGGTTAAGTTTGATTTTGCCTACATAACCATACATGGAACTCCTGGGGAGAATGGATTACTTCAAGGATACTTCGAACTTATTGGAGTGCCATACTCTTCCTGTGATGTACTAGCTTCAGCTATAACCTTCAATAAATTCAGTTGCAACAGATATCTAGAAACATTTGGGATATCAACAGCTAGAGCTATTAGATTAAGAAAGGGTGAGGAGGTTTCTAATGATCAAGTACTAGAAGAGATAGCTCTTCCTTGTTTTATTAAACCAAATGTTGGAGGATCTAGCTTCGGTGTCACTAAAGTAAAAGAAGAAGGTGAAATACAAGAAGCCATAAGAAAAGCGTTTGAGGAGGGTGAAGAGGTCATTATTGAATCCCTTTTAACTGGTACTGAAATTACTTGTGGATGCTATAAAACAAAAAATAGATCTGTTGTTCTTCCAATTACAGAAGTTGTAAGTAAAAATGAGTTTTTCGACTTCGAAGCAAAATACAATGCTGACTTTGTAGAAGAGATAACACCTGCAAGACTACCTGACTCAATTACAAGCGAGGTACAAGCTCTGACATCAAGAATATATGACATTCTAGGTTGTAAAGGTATTATTAGAGTTGACTACATAATATCTGACAACAAGATAAATCTTCTAGAAGTTAATACAACACCAGGAATGACATCTACAAGCTTCATCCCTCAACAGATAAGCGCTGCAGGACTAAACATCAGTGATGTTATGCAAGAGATTATCGAAAACGAATTTTAAACAGATATCCAAGATAATGGAAAACAAGCAACATTTTGACGATATTCGACCATATAATGACGACGAAGTACACTCGGTTTTTCAGCAACTAACTAAGGAACCAATATTTCAGAAAATAGTTAAGAAGTTCTTTCCTGAGGTTGAATATTCAACTATGGAAGAGCTACTTCTCAGCTTTAGATCAAAAGATGAGTTTCAATCAAAAGTAATGCTTGAGGCAGTTCGTCGTGGATTCTGTTATAGCTCAAACGGCGTAACGCCTGTTGGACTTGACCGACTTAATGATGATCAAGAGTATACATTTATTTCTAATCATAGGGATATTGTACTAGATGCATCTATTCTTAGTTATGTTCTAGGCTCTAATGGAAGAAAGACTGCACAGATAGCTATTGGAGACAATCTACTAATATATCCATGGATAGAGAATCTTGTTAGACTAAACAAGAACTTCATCGTAAGAAGAGGTGTTGGTGTGCGCCAAATGTTAGAGGTATCAAAGAAGCTATCTGAATATATTAGATATACAATCACCGTTAGCAAAGAGCCTATATGGATTGCTCAGAGGGAAGGTCGTGCAAAGGATTCAAATGACCGTACTCAAGAGGCTCTTCTGAAGATGCTAAATCTTAGTGGTAAGAGTAATAATCTCATTGAGAATTTCAAAGAGTTGAATATTTCGCCTCTTTCTCTTTCATATGAATATGATCCTTGTGACTATCTAAAAGCAAAAGAGTTCCAGCTCAAAAGAGATGATAAAGATTATAAGAAGGCAGAGAAAGATGATCTAATCAATATGGAAACCGGAATATCTGGATTCAAAGGTCATATATATTTCACATTTGCTCCTTCTATAAACAATGAACTAGATGCTCTACCTAAAGATCTAGATAAGGCAGACACTCTTACAGCTGTTGCTGATATTATAGACCAAGTTATTCATAGGAATTACCGTCTGTTCCCTCACAATTACGTAGCCCTTGATCTTCTAAATAGTGACACAACATACTCAAATCACTACAAAGATGATCAGAAGAGCAATTTTATTAGATATATAGAGACACAAATTGAGAAGATAGATATTCCAAATAAGGACATTGAATTCCTTACTCAGAAGATTCTTGAAATGTATGCTAATCCAACACGCAACCAAATAGCTGCAAGACTCAGATAAATACAAAGTGCGCTAACCCGTATATTAGGGTTAGCGCACTTTTGTATTATATAGTTGAGAATAGAGTTACAAGAAAAGGAACACTCAGATCTACTACTATACCATGAAAAATTGCAACAACTGCAAACTCCTTACCACTATACCTTGTAATAATAGGCAATGTTGTATCCATAGTTGTTGCTCCACCAGCTGATATGGGGGCTAAACTGCCAAATAAATAATAGAGTATTGGGGCACCAAGAAGGGTAATTATCTCCCTATATATATTTGAGAGAAGAGCCACAGTCCCAAGCTCGACACCTCTATACTCTGTAATAAAGATACTCGATAAAGAGTAATACCCAAAGCCCGAAGCTACAGCCATAGAATCGAAAAGAGAGTATCCATCCATAAATAGAGATGTTATAGCAGATCCTAAAAGAGAACCAATAATAGTACATATAGGCAATAGTAGCAACCTATAGTTCACCTTCAAAATAGTCTCTAATATTCGTTTATCACAACCAATAGAGACACCCACTGAGAACATCAAGCACCATAAAGCATATTGGGTTAGGTCTATCTCTAAAATAGAGGTTGGTATAAATGAGAAATAGGCCAATAACATACCAGCTATGAAAAATGATAGAATAATAACACTTCCTCTCATCACATACCCCCTCTTCTCTTAATCCAAAACCACAAAGCCCAAGCTGATATAACACTCCCTAAAACAGCCCCTATTGTAATATAAAGCGCATCTACACCAAGAGTGAACAATCCATCCATTAAGGAGCTATTTCCTCCCACAGAGATCCCTAGAAGGAAAAGCAGAAGCCATATCAAAGGCGTTACAGCTGAAGATATGCGACTCGCTCCCCTATCCCTTAGAAAATAGCCTACTAATACACCAGAGAGCATCAAACAAATAACAGTATACATAGCAAATAAATTATTACACAAAGGTAAATAAAAGAGCAAGAGCAGAGAGTAATGTTACTCTCTGCTCTTGCTCTTTTATTTATCTTTTCGTTTAGATGAAATATATTATCTACTTATTAGAAGATATATTTAACACCCAACTGCATTCTCCAACGAGAATTGTAGTCACTAATTCCTATCCACTGTTTGTTAGGGTCTGTTGTAAACTGGAACTCAGGAGTACCATTTGAAAGACTTGTTACTGCAAGTGGGTTATGGTTGAATCCAGGTGAGTGGTACATACCCCATGAACGGTTGAATAGGTTACCAATGTTCAAGATGTCCAAAGATAACTGAATAGTGTTCTTACGTTTTCCGAAGTAAACATCAAAATCTTGAGCGATACGAACATCAAAGTGGTGCTCGAAATCTGCGTGCATTGCATTACGCTCAGCATATTTACCACGTAGTTTAGAAAGATCTTTGTGACCATCAATATATTGGTTCAAAGCTGCTCTTTGAGCATCTGCACTCATAGAACTTGTTGCTTTGAAGTTCATATCTTGAGTCTCTGCTACAGTAGGAACATACATCAAGTCGTTACCACGAACACCATCTCCGTTGATATCACCGTTGTAGATAACTGAGTAGTTAGAACCTGTGTTACCAGAGTACATCAAAGAAACAGAAGTTTTGAAGTACTTAGCATAAGCTTTTGAGTATGTAGCTGCTGCGATGATACGGTGACGGTTGTCAAAGTCAGAGTATGAAAGCTCTGATTTGTTAGGGTTAGAACGAGTCTCGTTGTACTGCCAGTTTGAGTAAGCTACAGAAGAAGTACCAGAGTTAACTGATTTAGATTCTCCAATAGTATAAGCTGCCATCAAATCCAAACCGAAGTCGAAAGTCTTCTCCAATTTTGCAGACATGTTCCAAGTGTAACCTTTAGAAGTGTTCTCAAGAACCAACACGTTAGTGTAAGTTTGTCCGTTAGCACCAACAATGCTACTTTCTCTCTCCATGATAGGACGATCGTCACCACCATTGTTCAATGTAGACCCAGACTCTTTGAACACCAAGTTATTAAGGTTGATATCATTCAAGTTCTTAGTGTAAAGACCTTCGATAGTAGCTTTCACACCGAAAGGAAGCATCTGCTCGTAAGCCAAGTTAGCACGGAATACCTGAGGGAATTTGAAATCTTTCGACACCAAGTTGATCTCTGTTGAGTTCTGTGCTGAACCTGTAGGTTGGTTGTTTACGTTTGCATTGAATGCGAAATCACTTGGGAAAGGATTTCTTGAGTCAAACTGATATTTTGCAAACTCAACACCTGTGTTTGAGAACGAGTTTGAAATCCATACAAAAGGAATACGACCTGTAAAGATACCAGCACCCCCGCGAAGGATAGATGAACGATCTTCAGTCATGTTCCAACGGAAACCTACACGTGGCGAAACCAATGGAGTAGCCTTAGGCATAGTTGAGTTGTTCAAGTTGTACTGTTTAGCAAAATCAGTGTTGTTGAACTCAGTGTTCTCTGTTGGCTTATCAAAGAAGATAGGCATATCAAAACGAACACCATAAGTCAAACGGAAACGGTTTGTTACATCCCACTGATCCTGTGCATAAACACCTATCTGACCAGCACCAAAGCGAGGAGCCCAATCTTTACGACCAGTGATCTCTTCTTTTGCTTGTGCATAGTAGTATGTCTTAGGTAGTGCTTCGTTAGCAGTACCAATTGACAAGAAGTCATCAAGAGAAGCATATGTATAAGAACCATAAAGGTTACGAATATACAAGTTCTCCATGAAGAAGAATTCATTGTGAGTACCGAAAGTCAATTGGTGAGAACCAATAGTCCAGTTGAAGTTGTTCGTTAAAGTAACGATATCTTGATCCAAACGGTTTGCTGCTGAGTTGTCCTCAGTACCAACTTGGATAAATGTTCCATTATTCTCAATCTTAACGAATGGGAAAGGATTGTCAGTCTCTAGTGAGCGGTTGTCACGTACTCTTGTGTAACCAGCACGGAACTCGTTGTTCATATTGCTCTTGAACTGTGAGTTCAATTCAGCTACCAATGAGTGAGTCTCGTTGTTCATCACATATCCGTTATCATTGAAACGAAGAGTGTTGTTTGTACGGCTCAAAGACAAGTTCTCAGCTGTCAAGTAGCTATAACGCATTGTCATTTTATGACGGCTGTTGATGTTCCAGTCAATACGAGCCAAAGCTTTTGTATTGTTTGTAAACACATCGCGTGGAGAGTATCCACCACCATTGTATTTACCACCAGTCAACTCCATCACTTTGTTCATTACTTTGTCGGCGTCCTCTTTAGTAACCTGAGAGTATCCATCTACACCAGCTTGATCATTCGTGTCACCTACATTGTAAGCCAATGGGTAAGATTTACGCTGTTGTTCAGCGTTCACGAAGAAGAACAATTTGTTTTTGATGATTGGACCACCGAAAGTGAAACCATACTGAGCATCACTCTGCTCTGTCAGCTTCTGACGGTTCTCGACACCTTTACCAGCAGTTGTTCCTGCAAAGTTTTGGTTGTTACCATAGAAGTAAGCAGATGCTTTGAAGTCGTTAGTACCTGATTTAGTAATAGCATTAACACCACCACCAGTAAAACCAGACTGACGAACGTCAAAAGGAGCGATTACAACCTGAATCTCCTCGATAGCATCAAGAGAGATAGGGTTTGCACCTGCTTGACCTCCATTTGTTCCTGCTGAAGATAGACCAAAAACGTCATTGTTTACAGTACCATCAATCTGGAACGAGTTGTATCTGTTATTTGCACCAGCAAACGACATACCGCTACCCGTTGGAGATGCTTGAGGCACCAAACGAGTGAAGTCATTGATACTACGAGAAATAGTAGGCATCTTCTCAAGTTGTCCTTGGTTGATGTTACTAGCTGAACCTGTACGCTGAGAGTTAAATCCAGCTTTACCAATTACAACCGCTTCACCAAGCTCAACGCTCTGCTCACGCAATTTAGCATTCAAAACGATAGCCTCACCCAAAGGTAGAGTTAGGTTTACATGCTCTTCGCTTACAAAACCAACATAAGAAATAGTTACTTTGTAAGGCCCCCCTGGACGCATACCACTAAGAGTAAAACGGCCATCAAGATTTGTGATTGTCCCGTAGGATGTTCCTGAAGGAAGGTGAATTGCCAAAACTGAGGCACCCATCAACTCTTCTTTACCATCTGTTACACGTCCATTGATCCCTGAAGTTGTTACCTGTGCAAAAACACTAGTAAGCGTTACCATCAAGAAGGCAACAAGACTCAGAATACGAGCTGTCTGTCTCATAAAATGAAATGAAGTTATTAAATTAGGATTTGAAATTATTCAACTAATTAAATAAAGAAGAGTGATTAATTTTGGTATTAGCTACAGTTTGAATTAGCAATCGGCCGTTGATACGGTCTGCTGGCTTTGGCATGCAGAGGGGTATGTTTCGGCTTCGTGCTATATCTAAATGTAACAAATACATTTCCAGCTCCCTTGGCTCGGTTATCATCTCTTCAATTATCTGCTCAACTCAAACAAATTTTGTTTCGCAGCGCAAAAGTACGCTTAATTATTGTATTACAAAATAGAACCGCAAGAATGTAACAATAATGTAACACCTATGTTGCATTATTGTCATACTAAAGTTAAGGAAGCTATAATTAGGAGTCCAAACTTGCACTATTATGTTATAATACATTCAAACAAGTGAAGTGGATTTAAGGTGGTTTATATTGCGAAAAATAGTTTACACACTATATATACAACAAATCAAAGGAGGAAAACAGCCGCAATTCCAGCTAATTAAGCCTAAAGAGCTTCTTTTTTTAGCCATATAATTTCACTGTTTTTTCATTTTTTGTATCTTCGTGCGCTCTCTTGTAGCTACTATTGAGCTAACTCAAGAGAGAAGATAGTATAGTAAGAGATAAAGAGAACAAACAAATAACTAAATAACTAAGGAAATCATGTCAGCATTAGAGCAGATCCGTAACAGAGCAGGCCTACTCGTAGGAGTAATTGGTTTAGCATTGTTTGCATTCATTATTGGGGACTTTCTTAACTCAGGAAGCACCTTTTTCAGAAGTGCACAAGACAAAGTTGTAGTAGTAAACGGTACTAAGATCACAACAGACGAGTTCAACGCTCGTGTGCAAGAGCTAACTGAGGTCTATCAAATTCAGATGGGACAACAGAACCTAGGTGAAGATTACCAAAGACAAATCAATCAAGCTATCTTCGAAGGTATTGTTCGCGAGAACATTATGGGGGCTGAATTCAAGAAACTTGGTATTACAGTATCAAAAGATGAGCTAGCAGACCTTCTTCAAGGTAACAATATCTCACCTATGATCCAGCAAATTCCAATTTTCCGCAACCCGCAGACTGGAGAATTTGACCGCACAATCTTGATCAACTTCCTTAAGACTATCAACGATAGCGACCTTTCTAAATATGGTGAAGAGGGAGCAGCACAGATCGCTGACCTTAAGAAATACTGGTTGTTCTGGGAGAAAACAGTGGCTGAGCAGCGTCTTGAAGAGAAATACAACACTCTTCTTTCAAAAGCTATGGTTGCGAACTCTGTGAGCGCAAAATTTGCTTATGATAATGAGAAAGTGAATGCTGACTTTGCATACACTGTTAAATCATACAGCTCTATACCAGACTCTGCAGTTAGCGTTTCAAACTCTGACTACAAGAAAGCATACGACAAATACAAAGAGCGCTTCAAGCAAGATGAAAGCCGCTCAGTAAAATACCTTGCTGTTGCTATTACACCAAGCGAACAGGATTTCGCTGATGTAAATAAGAGAATGCAAGAGATACATGACGAGCTATTAGACTCTTCAAGCGCTGCTGAGATTGTACGTGAGAACTCAGATGTTCCTTTCATCGACGCTTACATCGCTGTTCGTTCACTACCTGCGGCTACTCAGTCATTCGTTTCTGCTGCTAAAGTTGGTGAGGTTAGCTCAATCAACATGGAGGGTAACACATACTCTGTATCTAAACTTATTGACCGCAAAATGGCTGCTGACTCAATGAAAGTACGCCACATCATGCTAGCTGGAGAAGCTACTCAAGTAGCTACACTAGCAG
Organism: Bacteroidales bacterium; assembly: GCA_051648105.1. Lineage (GTDB taxonomy): Bacteria > Bacteroidota > Bacteroidia > Bacteroidales > UBA7332 > UBA7332. The sequence continues at coordinate 12,513 of JBOFEN010000092.1, read as the reverse complement.
ACTCACTAAGAAACGCTCTTAGCAAAGGAGCTAACTTCAGTGAGATGGCTGCTAAATTCTCTGTAGACGAGGCTGGTCAATCAGGTGGCGAACTTGGTTGGATGACTGAAGCTACTGCTCTTCAAATGGCAGGTGACGAGTTCACTAAAGCTGCTTCAAACGCATCTATTGGTCAAACAGTAGTAGCTAAAACACTTTATGGTACTCACCTTATCCAAGTTACAGAGCGTACTCGCCCAGTTGAGAAAGTTAAACTTGCAGTTGTTGAAATGGCAGTAACACCAAGCTCAAGAACATCAAGCAACATCTACAACAGCCTAAACGAGTATATTGCTGTTAACAGAACTATCGAATCATTCGAAAAAAATGCTATTGAAAAAGGATATAACATCCTTAGCAACACATCATTGAATGGTAGCGAATACCAACTAGGAACAGTACGTCAAGCACGTCAAGCAATCCGTTGGGCATTCAACGCTTCTAAAGGTGAAGTTTCAAACATCTTCGAGTGTGACAACAACTTCGTTGTAGTAGCTCTTGACGGTATTGTTTCAAAAGGATACACTCCAATGGAAACAGTTAAACCATACCTACAAGCTGAGGTTATCAACGCTAAGAAAGCAGAGAAAATCATGGCTGACCTTAAAGGTAAGAGCGCTGCATCACTACAAGATTACGCACAAGCAATGGGCGGACGTATAGATACAGCTAAACTTGTTAACTTCAACACAAGAAGAATCACTGGTATCGGCGAAGAGCCAAAACTAGTTGCTCTTGCTCCTGCTACTGAAGTTGGTAAAACTACTTCACCTATCGAAGGTAAAAATGGTGTTTACGTGATCAACGTAATCAACAAAACAGATAGTGAAAAAGCTTTCGATGTTAATGCAGAGAAGCAAGCACTTCAAGCTAACAACTCATATAGAATGATGTATCAAACATTCAATGTACTTCGCTCAAAAGCTGACGTTGAAGATTTCCGCATCAAATTCTATTAATTAGAGACAAAAGCATAAGCATATAATATAGCTTGCGAGCTACAAATCGACAACCAACAGTAAGAATGGTTCAACGATTTGTAGCTCGCTTTTGTTATACTACAAAGAGCAATAGCTCAATCTACAAACAACAACAATTGACAATGAATAGAAAAAAACTAATGGGGATGACGCTTGAGGAGCTGAAAACAGTAGCTTCACACTGCGCCCTTCCACCATTTACTGCAAAACAGATGGCCGATTGGCTATACAAGAAGAGAGTAAAATCAATAGATGAGATGACAAACATCTCTATTGCTGGACGAACTAAGCTCTCTGAACACTATACAGTAGGAGCTGAAGCAGTTAGCGACTCCGCTAAATCTGTTGACGGAACGATTAAGTACCTCTTCAAAACAGGAGATGGCAAATATATTGAGTCCGTATACATACCTACCGAAGATAGAGCTACACTATGTGTATCCTCACAAGTAGGATGTAAGATGAACTGCCTTTTCTGTATGACAGGAAAGCAAGGCTTCTCTGGCAACCTTACCTCAAACGAGATAATGAACCAGATAATCTCAATACCTGAGAGCGAAGAGCTAACCAATCTAGTTTTCATGGGTATGGGCGAACCACTAGATAACTATGAGGAGCTACATAAAACACTAAGAATACTGACTGAGCCATGGGGGTTTGCATGGAGCCCAAAAAGGATTACCGTTTCAAGTATCGGACTACTTCCAGGGCTAAAGCGCCTACTCGATGAAACTGCAGTACATGTAGCCATATCACTTCACGCACCAAATAGTGCAGAACGCCTTGAGATTATGCCTGTCGAGAAGGCATATCCTATGAGTCGAGTTCTTGATATGCTACGCCAATACGACTTTGCACACCAAAGAAGATTATCTTTCGAGTATATTACCTTCGACGGATACAACGATACACTCAAGCACGCACAAGAACTAGCTAAGCTACTCAAAGGTATGGACTGCCGTGTAAACCTTATACGTTTCCACGCAATACCAAATGTAGAGCTGAAAAGCTCATCATTAAAAGCCATGGAGATGTTCCGCGATCACCTCAACTCAAAAGGGATAACCTGTACTATCAGGAGCTCTAGAGGAGAAGATATACTCGCAGCATGCGGAATGCTATCTACAGAGAAGAGCAAGAAGTAACTCTATGCTATAAAACAGAAGAGGATGAAACCAACAATTGGTTTCATCCTCTTCTGTTTTTATATCAATATAACTCTATCTCGTCTATCATCATAAACTCATCCTGCGACTCACCTCCATGAAGTACCAGCTTAATAAATCTACAATCGAGCGACAAACCCTCAACAGTATGATAGCTTTTACTTAGATCTAGAGGAGCAATCTCAATGGGTTTGAATTGAGCACCATCAGTAGAGTACATCAACTCCACACCCTTTAGGCCAATAGCTCCAAACCTCACCTCTCCTATCTGAGTCATCTCCTGAAGATCTATAGTGATCATACGCTTAGCATCAGTGATCACCATCCATCCTTCCTGTGAATCTCCCACCCCTTTTAGTCCATCAACAAGTAAAGATGGAGCTGTAACTCCTGGTGAGAATACTGGCTTAGCTGTTGCTTTATTAAAGACAAACTCAAGTAGAAGGGGATCACTAACCTCCGCCTCACCTTGAAATGCTATTGCAAAGATGGTTGTTGGAGAGGTAATAACCATAGGTGAAGGTATCTGCTGCGATGAAGCTATTGGTGATTCTCCTCCTAAAGTATAAGCCACCTTAAGGTCTGGGCGAATAGCTCCAACAGAAAGAAGCACCTTACCATCTCTCACCCTGGTTGAATAGTGCAATTTATACATCGACGTTGAATAATCAACACCCATCTCCCTTAGTAGCGGCAACTGCTGGTCAAGCCTCTTGAGGAAATCACCCCAACTCTTTCCCTCACCATCACACCACGCTATCTCTGAAAGAGCCATAATATTGGGGAAAGATTGCCATAGATCATACGAACTAAGACCATTCTCATCTCCCATAACCGTGCCTATCAATCCAGCCACCTTATCAGAATAGCGCAATCCAACACCAGGCTTATAGTTATAGATATCCATCAAAGTAGATCTAGCCCCATCCTCTGGCTGAAGAATCACTGTATTATCTATTGTAGGCTCCATCAACTGCTCATCAATCACAAAGCGATCAGTTGAAATCTCCACAGAGCGCAATGAAGCATAGTTGCCTATATCATGCAAATCAGTTCGGCTCAATGGGTAAACCCTATCAGCCACCTCATCCCAATAGAGGCGATTGATCTTAAAGATAGATACTAGATCGATAAACTTCAGTAATTCACTCTTACTCAATTCACGACTATTACTACTTAGACGAACAGCTCTAACCTTCAGTTCTGGCCAATCCTCAACGAAACAACCAGTAGCAACTATTGGCTCTGCAACGGCCCCACTAGCTGAGGCTATTGATGCAGGTAGAAGTTGTCGAAGCGATTGAAGTGCATAGTAAAAGCCACGACGATTAGAGGCCTCAATGATTATCTGCTTAGACTCTACCCTTAGTCTGTACCCCTCCTCCTCTAGCTCACTATTGGTTAGAAGGCGTACACTACTTTTTGCCGACTTACTCACTCCAATCTGCATAGGCATATTCACTCCTGCTGCACTATTGATAGACTCCATCAGAGGTGATGCTATCTCAGCCTGCTCCTCATTCTCAAACTCCCATACACACTTCTCACTAAAGATGAACGAAGCAGCTGTTTTGGTGTATTTGCGAGGTTGAGGCACTATGGCCCACACCTGCATGAATGCAACAAGAGCGAAGAAAAGAGTTGTCAATCCTCTATTAATGATACTCATATAATATATATTATCTGTTTGTTCTATGTTTCAGCCTGCAAAAGTAATATTTTACAACCACTACAATCAATTTTATTGATATAAGATTACCAACCAAGACTAAACAGTGGCAAGTGTCAATATAGAGACCCTCACATCTGCTACCCTTTGTAGTTCCCTAACACAAGCCTCAAGCGTAGATCCCGAAGTTATTACATCATCCACCAATAAGATATGCTTACCATCCAAAGCCTCCACATCTACTAGAGAAAAGATAGTACTTACATTATCCCATCTCTCATCACGCTTCATCTGCGTCTGCGTAGGATTATGCTTTGTTCTTATCAACTTATCCGACCATACAGGCACACCTATATGATTTGCAATACCCAAAGCAATCTCCTCGCTTTGGTTGAAACCACGAATAGCCTTTCGCCGCGCATGAAGAGGTACTGGTATAATCACCTCAACTCCATCAAAGAATCCACTACCCACTATCTCTCTAGCTGCAATAAAGCCCATGTATCTAGCACAACTCTTCCCATCCCTATACTTTATGGCATGAATAAGGTCTCTGTACCCACCACCCTTATAGAAATAAAAGAGAGCTGTAACCCTCTCTACAGACACTTTACCCCAAAATATCTTCTCTAGAGCATTGTCTCGCTCAAGATGATAGCGTGTGCGAGGCATAATATCCAAACAGTGAAGGCACAGATGTTGTTCACCCTCAACAAGAGAGTTCCCACAAACAAGGCACAATCGAGGAAAAAAGAGTGAAAGAAGCGATTCAATAGCCCGACGCAGCACTCCCATAGCGGTAATGTTTATATTATGATTTACTGCTCCAGCCTGCCTAGAGCCTTAGATATCTCCTCACTATCAAAGCCCCTCGAGGCCGCAAAACGAAAGAGCTTTGCTCGTTTGTCATACTCATCCTTAGAGCTCACCGATCGAGCCTTAACCCTAAGCAGTTCGCATAGGTTATCCATATAAAGCTCCTGATCTATCGTCTCAAGAGCTGAATAAATAGCACCCCTATCAACACCCTTCTGACGAAGTGAGTACTCAATCTTTATTCTACCCCATTTATTTAGGCGATACTTATCACGAACATAAAACTCAGCATATCGACCCTCGTTTAGATAACCCTCCTTAAGGAGATACTCAACGATAGCCTCAGAATCATCAGGCTCAACACCCCACTTCTCCAATTTATCGACCACCTCACTTCGGCAGTGTTCAGCCTGAGCACAAAAGGCAGCAGCCTTATTCAATCCTTCTTTATACTCCATAATTACCCCCTTGCATATCTAATTAAGTGAAGCAACTAACATTCTCTCCCTACCATATAGGTCCTTCACAAGGCGAACATCCGAATAACCGAGTGACTCGACTACTCGTTTTGTCTCCTCTGCAAGCAGACTATTAATCTCGAAGTATAGTCTCCCACCTCGATTAATCCTATTAAGCCCAATCTCTGCTATGCGTCTGTAGTATATCAGCGGATCACTGTCCGAGACAAAAAGAGCAATATGAGGCTCATGCTCGAGCACATGCTCCTCCATATCCAACTTCTCTGACTCCATTACATAAGGCGGGTTACTAACAATAATATCAAAACCACTACCATTCGAGGCAGAATCATCAAACACATCCTGCTCAACCACTCTAAGAGATACTCCATTACTCTTGGCATTCATTGCTGAAACCCTAAGAGCTATAGGAGAAATATCCCACGCCTCAACAGTTGCCTTTGGAAGATTTGCCGCCAACGATATGGCTATACAGCCACTACCAGTGCCAATATCTAATATAGACATTGCGTTAGGCATCTCATTTATGATCATATCGACAAGCTCTTCAGTCTCGGGACGAGGTATAAGCACACCCGCTTCGAGCATAAATCTCATATCATAGAACTCCTCACTACCCAATATATATTGAATAGGCTCACCATTATATAGGCGTTCCACTATTGAATTGAGCTCTTGAGCACGCTCTTCACTAAAAATTGTATCTTTGTCGAGGATGAAAGCCACAGAGTCTATAGAGTATCTCTCCCTTAGCACTCTCTTGGCCAACGCCTCTATCTCTGTTGCAGGATAGCGATCAGCAAGACGCTTCCTCATATTGTGTAAAAACTTTTGCATAGTAACAAAAATAGATAATTTCCACAATAACGAACCTCAAGCAGTAGAAAAGGTGATGAATAGAGACGAACTTTATATGAGAAGATGCCTAGAGCTGGCCTCTATGGCAAAACAGAGTGCCCGACCAAATCCTATGGTAGGGGCTGTTGTTGTACACAATGGAGTGATTATTGGCGAGGGTTACCACCAGAAAGCTGGGCTCCCGCATGCAGAGGTCAATGCCATAGCATCTGTCAAAGATAAGGAGCTACTCAAGGAGTCGACCATTTACGTATCGCTCGAACCATGCTCACACTATGGCAAAACACCACCTTGCGCTGAGTTAATCCTCAAAATGGGAATACCGAAAGTGGTAGTTGGCACACTTGATCCATTCCATAAGGTGGCGGGACGAGGCATAGAGATGCTTCGTCAGGCTGGTGTGGATGTAAAGATTGGGGTATTGGAGCTGGAGTGCAGAGAGCTAAATAGATTTTTCTTTCACTTTCAGCAAACACGAAGACCATACGTAATACTCAAATGGGCAGAAAGTGCTGACGGATTCATTGATGGAGTACGTAGTAGTGAGCAGCCACATAGTGCTAAACTATCATCTAGAGAGTCTCAACTTCTTGTTCACAAACTTAGAGCAGAGGTACAAGCCATTGTTGTAGGCACAGAGACGGCACTTAAAGATAATCCATCTCTAACAGTTAGGCTTTGGCATGGAGATAATCCAACTCGCATAGTCATCGACCGAGCAGGGAGACTAAGCAATGATCTCGCTCTCTTTGACTCGGAGGTCAAAACCATTGCATTCTGCAACAGCCAAGCAAACCCAACATACGAAGGTAGGGATAATGTGGAAATTGTGCGTATAGAGTTTTCGGACAACGCATGGGAGGAGATACTCGATGAGCTAGCCAAGAGATCTATTCAATCTATTCTCGTCGAGGGCGGTGCAAATACACTACAAAGGCTCATCGACAGCAATAGCTGGCAAGAGGCGAGAGTAGAAACTACTCAAGTAATCCTAAATGAGGGCATAGCTGCTCCTCATCTAAAAGGCAGAGCTAGGGTTGTAGATTCACTCTGCATCAAGGACTCTCTTATTGTTACCTATCGCTCTTTTTAAAGAGATTGTCATAAAACTCCACTCCAACAACCCATATAATACCCACAAAGCCATAGATGGCAAACCTGAAGAACTCATGCCAAAAGTGGAAGGTATTTGGATCTATATTGTAGAAATAACTAATCACATATAGGCGGAAGAAGTTAAATAGAATAAGCGACACCAAGGCTATTGGCATATATGTAAGCTTTGCTAATGGTCGCATAGCACAAAATAGTATTACGAAGAATAGGCTAAAGCTTTGCTTTATAGCTGTACATCCCCATATTATACGAAGGGCGCGCCCATGTTCGAAGAGCAGTACACGATCGTACTGCTCTACTTTTATATTAGCCCAATCCAAAATCTTAGCCAACACATCAGCTTGCCACTGACTGAAGAGCTTAACTGAATCAGTAATATCGTATCCAAGTAGTGCTAGCTTGTCGCTATTAACATCCCCTTCGAAGAGTAGATGCCATAATATATGTGAGAATAATAGGACTAGTGCTAGGGTTATCAGCCCTTTAAATGGATCTAGTTCCCTCGAGAGTGTCTTAATCAGACTACCAAACTTTTGTTTCATAAAGCAAAAGTAATATAAATTGACGGATGCCAAAAGTAAATATTAATGATTTTTTTGCCACACAACTAGTTCAAATGACGCTCTGAACAACTCTCATCTAAGCCCCAAAATGCGACAATGTATCACCCTATAACTTAGCAACTTACAAGCAAGCAGAGGAGAACTCTCAAAATACGTACGTATTTGGGTCAACTTACGTACGTATTTATACAAAAATACGTACGTATTTCTCTCTAAATACGTACGTACTTTTGCTCTACCATAGTAACATCACTATAGTTGGTCACTATCTAGCGACTATTTTCGTCAAGATGCTTGATCAGATTTGCATAAATCGTATTGTTCATCAGTAGCTCTCTGTTGCCAACAAGGAACAACTGCTTACGTGCTCTGGTCATAGCCACATTGAGTTTTCTATCCACTTGATACCCGTTCTCCTCCATGGTGTTGCATAGAAATGAGAGTTGATACTTACGGTTTACACAAAACGAGAAAATAATAATATCTCGCTGCGAGCCTTGAAATCTCTCAACTGTATCGATCAACATATCCTCTGCTCCAGCTACTGAAGCCTCAATAAGTGAGCGGCGTATCTGTGCTATCTGAGTTCTATATGGTGTGATTATACCGATATGCTGAGAGTTATTGAGCTTGAGATTTGACTCTCTATGCAACTCCTCTATATGCTTGACTATGGTTGCAACCATTGATGCTTCGTTTCTACTCACCTTCACGGAATGCGAATTTGAGTCTAGAGGAGTATCAAAAAGGGCTATTCGCTCTGTCGCTATGATCTGCTTGATTGGATCTGCGTGTATAGTGGCAAATGGCAGACTCTCCCCTTGATGAGGAAGAGGTATTGGTGCGAGTTTACCCTCGTAAAAGAACTTGTTTGGAAAGGCTGCGACATCGGGATGCATACGTCCTGTTCGTACAAGCATATCATAGTGACTACTATCTCCTTGTGCGAGAGCCTTTCTGTATAGGCGTTCGAAGAGTGACTCCTTTAGGTTGTAGAGACCTATGCTCTGCAATTCAGGTTCTGGCACGGCTGACTCCTGCGGGCTTTGCACCAGCACAGCAGGCAGCTGCTTGTGGTCTCCTATTAGAACGAACTTCTCTATGGCATTCTCTCCTTGTTCATTGCGGGCTACGATCAGAGGGAGGAGTTGTGGCTCTAGTAGCTGTGTTGCTTCATCGACAATAGCAATCTGAAATTTCTTCAGATTGAATATGGCCTGTTTATTACTAATCGATGAGACAGTACCAACGTAAATACGACAAGCGGTCAACTTATCCTTCACCTGTCGTCTATCCTTAGCATCCTTGAGGGTGCTATCTAACAGGTGTTCTCTATACTCCTCCTCACACGAACTCTCACTACTAATACGTATATACTCTATTTTAGGAGAGAATCCCTCCAGCATTTGACAGATCTCATCAACTGCTCTATTGGTATAGGAGAGTAGTAGTATATTATTGTTGCCTGAATTATAGTAGTGGTCAACCATCCTGCGCAGTGCTTGCGAGGTCTTGCCAGTGCCTGGAGGTCCGACAAGAAGGAAATAGTCCTTGGCTTTTATCACCTTTTGAACAATGCGGTCGAGGTCGGAGGATCTATCATCTATATCAGCTGTATCAATCTCACTGGGTTGTGACCCGTTAAGTAGCATATCTCGGCGCTGAGGATCGGCGTTGAGGAAAGCACCCAGGGCTCTGAACATTTGACTATATGCCACATCAATATGATCTTTCTCAATGGCAAAGGTTAGCTCTGAGCGGAATAGTTGCCCATGCCTCTGCACTGTACGCAGTGTTATGAGTATATTGCTCGAGCTTATCTGTTCAATATTTCCTTTGATAACCTCTCTGTTTGTGACATTATCTTGTGGTTTTGAGCGGGCATATAGTATGACAGCATCTCCAACACGGAAGTTGGGAAGCATATCAATCTCATATTGTGGTATGGATAGATTGACAGAATGGCGGTTATTCTCGATGATTGAGCTCTCCACTCTAAGATCATATAGTAACTCACCAGCTTCGATCTTCTCCTCGGGTAGTGCATCCCAGAGCATAGATACTCCTTTGTGAGTATCGTGTGAGGTTGAACCTCCTACTTTAGAGATATATAGTTCCTTTGAGACAAAGGTGTATAGTCTAGCAAAGTATGTAAGTTCGAGTGGGGTTAGTGAGTCTAACCCTTCGTTGATTTGCTCTATTGGCTGTTTGATTATATCCCAATATCTTCCTGTTATCTCCTTTATGTTGAGATTCTGGGCATCTACCTCTCTAATCTTCTCTAGTGTGAACTGTGCTGAGTTGTGCAGGTGTATCTGCGATTCGTTTAACACAACTAGGTTGCGGATATTAATTGCCTCAACAACGAGACTAAAGAATGGTTTCTCTGGAAAGAGAAGTGCATGCTTTGAGTAGAGAAGGTAGGCTTGAATCTCCTTCCAATCTCTGCCTGTGTTGAATGATAGCACCTCGAAGTAGAGTAGCATCTGCACGTAGTGGCTCTCTTGGTGCTTTATGGGTGGCTTAAAGTCATCAGCTCTTCCTGATTTCAACTCTATGAATTGGCTGAAATCGTCGAGCATTAGGTCTAGACGTCCTTGCAAACCGAGTGTTTGGCAGATGAATGTTGGCTCGAGTACGGCTTTTCGTCTGTCAATATTATAACCCGGATTTTTGAAAGTCTCGCGTACAATAGTCGCTATATTGTTGAACTGTATCTCTGTGTTTTGGAAGAATTCTCTTGCCTTGAGTGTATTGTTGAGGTCTGAACAAGTGGATATATCAAAAGGGCTCTCGCGAAATGCCTGTTTGATGGTCTCTTTATATGTTACGGGCTCATCATCTGGCTCATTAACAAGGGTGTCAAGGAAGAAGTTGGCTATATTACCGAGCAGCAGAGGTATGGTGTTCTCTGCCGAGGTAAGTCTCTTAATGATCATATTTGCAGGGTGGGTGCCGTATGGCTTGTATAGATCTGCAAGTGCGGATATGTCAATAAGGTAGTTTGGCTCAACAACAACGAGGTCTGGACGAAGAGTTTTATCTTCGTCGAACTTCTCTCCTCTATTAAATATTAGGTTGAGGGCAACTCCTTGATATAGGTGTTGTATGAATGGCTGTGGGTCTTTTAGCTCCACGAGCCACTCTTGCTCTATATGGTCTTCGCGGGTGACGAAGAATTGTGCGGGAGAATCGAGTGATTCGCGCAGAAAGAGTGCTGGGACTATTGATCTATGTGGCTTCTCTGCTTGGCCATCTTTGGGCTTGGCATAGGGTTCTCTCTCTGGCATCTTGACACCAAAGAGTAGCTCAAAGGCTCTCTGCTCTCCTTTGCTTCCTTCGCGGGTTAGTAGGAGTGTGTATAGTGAGTATAGCTCCCAAAGATACTCATCGAGTGGTAGTTCAATTGCCATCTTCTTGAGCTGATTGCTCTTTATGCGGAATGCATGTAGTCGATAGCGATGTATTGGCTTGAGCTCTGTTCTCCTTATCACTCCATCGAGACGTGAGGATAGGTTGGGGTATGTAATGCCATCTTCTTTTGTCCAAAGAAGGGTAAAACGGTTTAGGACTCCTCTTAATCGGCTATATTTTTCCTCTAAACTCCAGAGTTCATTTGTGTGAATATAGAGTAGGTCGCTTATGAATTCTTCTTCTTTCATCCTCTTCTTCCGGTAAGTGAGTTCCTTATATCTATGATAGATAGGAGTAGTTCGCTTACAATCTGACTAAATATTGTTGACTTAGGCTCTAGGAGTCTAACTATTTTGCGGGTCAAAATGATTGTACTAACTGCACCAATGAGTGTGAAGGCTAGTGAGGCGGTGAGTGTTATCCAGTCGCCTGTGATGGTGTAGTTGTATATGGCTAGCATCAGCAGAAGGAGTGTCATCAGGTGTGATGCGCTCTCTAACCACCAGAAGCGATAGCTTCGATGCTTGTAGTATCGTCGTGTGATATTGTACTTAATAACTCTTTCGTACCATCCTTGGGATATGTCATCGAAGATGACTCTTACGTATGACTCTGGTAATGTCGATACCGCAGAGTTTGTTTTGGTTGCTAGGCGATTGACTGTGATATCGTCCTCTCCTGCATTGAGATTGAGTGTACCACTCATCACATTAGTGGTTAGTGCACTGTGTCTGATGGCAAGGTTATTACCGACTCCCATATATGCTCTGTTTCTTTGTGCGTAAGAGAGGTAGCGCATCTGTTGGCGAAGGTTTTGTTGTTTGAACCAAGCTCCTCCTCCCTCTTTTGACTCTATGCCAGAGTATCCAAGTACTATCTCTCGCTCTGGAGTCATCTCTTGTGCCATTGCCGAGAGCCAATGTTGTGAGTCTGGGCGTGTATTGGCTGTAGTAAGTATTACCCACTCCTTGCGAACGGCCTTAAGTCCGACTATCATTGCGAGCTTTCGTCGCACTAATGTCTTTGCTTCTTCGGGGAGATAGGTGTGATATAGATTATTATATTGGCTCTCTAGCCTCTTAAGTTCTATATTTGTCTCGTCTGTGGAGCCATCGTTGACAACGACTACATCAAAGTTTGGATAATCTTGATCGAGCATATATCTGAGGTTTTCTCTGATATTGTCTGCATCATTGCAGGCGTATACAAGTAGGGTGATGCCTGGTTGGGTTGGGTTACTCCCTTTTGTAGTTGGCTTTAGTCGGCGATAGTAGCTGACTAGGATTAACCTAATGACCCATAGTATCAGCAGTAATCCTGGAAGGATTACTCTGATATCCATAAGTCTATCTATTGACATAGTGTTTGTCTGCATATTAACCTCGTGTCTTATAGGATAAGATGTGTATGGTT
>JBOFEN010000091.1:0-14574 GCA_051648105.1 Bacteroidales bacterium | reverse complement strand
ATCAATCAGCCCATGGTGTAAGCCATGGGAAATGGGGATACGGGATGGGAATGGGGATGGGATGGAAATGGAAATAGAATACGAAAAAACCAAAACCTATCTCAGCCCCAAAGGGGTGTAATCTATTAGCCCATGGTGTAAGATGGGGATGGGGATGGGATACACAACCCATCCAAACATTAATTATAAAAATAGTTGGCTGTATTGTAAAAATATTGTTTCTTTGCAGCGCATTGGTTCCGAATACTAGCCCTAGTAACTCGGATTAAAAGAGAATCAGGTGAGAATCCTGAACAGTCCCGCTGCTGTAATCTCTATATAATGTTTTATCAAACACCACTAGCCACTGTCAAAATATTTGATGGGAAGGCCGATAAAACAGGAGTAAGTCAGAAGAACTGCCATGCAACTATCCGTTTCAAAGCTTTCGAGGAATAGGCTCTGAACTCTATGATCTACATATATGGTAAACATATCTGTGGGCTCACCGATTTCATATTCAATTCAGAAGGCTATTTGATTGTATATACACTCAAATAGTGCCTATTCATATCTAGTAAGTATATGGCACTACTGAGATAGAGAAACATAAATCTTTAAATATAGCTGACATGAAAAAAACTTTTACACTATTCACAACACTTCTAACAACACTTTGCTTAACTGCCCAAAACCCTAAGATACAAGGTGTAGATAGGTCTGATAAAGCAAACAGTTCTATCGGTATTCTAGAGAATAGTAGAACAGACTTGAGTTTCTCAATGGATGATATTGAGAACTGGACAGGATCGGGTGCGAATCAAGCAGCCATAGTTCTGCAGTGGTCAGATGAGAAAGAGCCTGATGCTATGGTCTGGGGATATAGATGGGATGGTGAGGCAAATGGCGAGGAGATGATACTAGCCATAGCAAAGGCTGATCCAAGACTATTTATTATCACCAACAATGGCCAGTGGGGCCTAACTATAGGTGGATTTGGTTATGATATTAATAAAAAGAATAGTATAACTCTAACCAATGGAGAGATCAGTGGTGAACCTATTGATGGTATGCTTGAGATCGAGAATACTAATTATGACAATTGGTACACAACAGACACAGACGACCATTGGGCATCAGGATGGAACAGCTCTTATTGGTCATACTGCAATAGAGAGAGTCATACTGAGCCATTTGGTTATGGATCAACAGGAGCCAAGGATCGTATACTTGAGAATGGGTCATGGGATGGTTTTTTCTACTGCAAGGACTTCACCACAAATGTTGCTTTCTCGAACAAGTTCACTGCTGCACCAGCTGTGAATACATCCATAGAGAACAACAAGACAAAAAAGGGAGCTTATCGCTCTGGTAATATGGTATACAATATTGAGGTTGGGGCAACAGTAGAACAGTACACCCTCTCTGGCTCACTAATAAGCCGAAAGGTTGCTAAAGATGATAGCGAGGTCATTGATAGCAGATCACACAGCATAATTCGCATTATATCATCAAAAGGAGTTGAAGTAATCAAATAATATATAGCTCATAAAACATGGAGTGACTATAAGCGGAGAATAATCTCCACTGATAGTCACTCCATTTGCAATATATAATAATTTAAACCTAGTTAATCCTAAATACTGACCCCTCGATCAATGAGCACCAAAGAGTGCCCTTCTCATCAAGAGTGAAAGCATTCACCGATGAGTGTCCAAGCTTTTCGCTCCAGAGGATACTCTGAGTAGCCACATCAACAGCTACTACAACCCCCTCACGTGATCCAGCATAAACAACACCATTAACCTCTACATTAGGACATGGGTTATGCTCATAACCAATACCCATATCCACTTTCCATAGATCGTGATACTCATCACCCTCTGTGGAAACAGCAAGAAGCTCACCATCCATCAACTTTGCATATACACGTTTGCCATCTTTAGATAGACCAAGAGATTCTCGCACCTTGTACTTATTAGTTCGCCAAAGCTCACGACCACTCTCTAGATCTATCGCACTCATAAAGCGATCAGGAGCAACTATGATCACCTTGCCATTTGCAACCGCTGGAACGACATTTCCAGGAGACAACATATTGGCACTACGCCCATTTGTCCACTGCCACAACACCTTACCCGTGTTTCTATCCAAACAGTTAAGACGAGTATCCCAAGCACCGAAAATAACTCTATCACCCTCCATAATAGGACGACCTTGAGAGTATGAGTCAATCACCGGAGCACTCCACACCACCTTGCCACTCTTCAGGTCAACTCGGATAAACTCCTTAGATGCGGCAATGTATAGATCGTCTCCATCAAAAGAGCCCTCACCAATAACCACGCGATCAGAAGGTAGAGACCAAATCTCCTTACCACTCTTAGCATTTAGTGCCAAGAGATGGCCTTCTGTTGTACCAACAATAACCTTACCCTTATGGTAAAGAGGTTTAGCATATATAGCCAATCCAGAGGAGTAGCTCCATAGCTGCTTCCCTTTTTTAGAGTCGTAAGCCTTAACCTCACCAACCGAATTAGCTAGGTAGATAATACCCTTATCAACAGATACGCCATTATATATAGATGCCTCATCTTGTCGCACCCTTCTCATCTTATGCAACTGGCCCACCTCAACCTGTTTCGGTGTAGAGGCTATACCATCTAAACAAGAACGATCATCCATTGAGATAGCTATCTTTAATTGAGGAGACTCACCTAGTGCCTTCTCAAAATAGAATAGAGAGTCACCAGAGATCTCTATCTGATTGTAACCAGGATTTGCTGCCCCACCCTTCATGGTAAGAGCCCTACCCATTATGCCAGGAATACCATCAAAGTTCATCAATTGTAGCGTGTGACCATGCCCACAGAAAGCCGCTGCAATAGGAGACTCCTTAAGAGCTGAGGTTACTTGCGACCAGTTACTCAAGCCATCTGCCAGAGGGTAGTGAGCAAAACTAAGAACCCTCATCCCTGGCTTTACCCTCTCCTTTAGAGTTGAGCGGAGCCATTGAAGATCCTCATACTTCATGAACCCATCCCCCATCTTCATATAAGGACCACAAGCAAAACCTATAAATAGATTTCCATCACGTTCAAAAGCAAAACGGTCATCACCCCAATATTTAGTAAAAGTTGAACAGCCACTCTCAGACCAGTTAGTTTCATGATTGCCCGAAACAATGTAGTAAGGTATTTTCAATCTCTCAAGTAGGTCATAAACAGACTTCAACTCTCTATCACTACCCTCATTATTTATATCACCCGTAACAATCACAAACTCACAATCACCACCGTTGATCTCCTCAACCACCGAGGCTAGGTATCTCTCATTATCATTACCCGGCACAACGTGCAGGTCTGTCAAATGAGCAAACTTTAAGTTCTTCCCACTAACGGGGGTTAACAAGGCTACAAAAAGCAGAGCCAAAATCATAAAACTAACTCTCTTCATACTATTAGATATCAATTATATATATGTGTTTACAGAATGCTGATGAAGGATACCACCAGACAAACAAAGATAAAACTAATTAACAACAGGTGTAATAAAAAAACATTCAATGAATAAATAAGACCTCTATTTAAAGATAGTAAACAGTTTTAAATAGCTCTAATCTAAAAATAGAGTAAAATGTATTTAATTATCAAACACAAAAGATTCGACACAAAGAAGGTAAGGTAACTCCCTGAAATATTGATCAGTTAGAAATGAGTTCACATATTCGTAACTTTAGACCCATTTTTTGTGTAAGTTTGGATGCTCAAAAAAGTGAACACTATGGAAGAAGATTTAATTGTAAATGATTTCCTGCTACAGAGCAGCAAAGGGGTGATAGTTGACGTTAGAACTCCTGCTGAGTTCAGCCAAGGACATATTGTGGGTGCAATAAACATACCTCTTTTCACAGATGAAGAGAGGGTAGTTGTTGGCACTCTTTACAAGCAAGAGGGTAAGGATGTCGCATTTGAGAGAGGACTTGAATTTGTTGGTCCAAAGATGGCTCACTTTGTTAGAGAAGCAAAGAGGGTATCTCAAGGCAAGGATATATTTATTTATTGCTGGAGAGGAGGTATGCGTAGCGGAAGCATGGCGTGGCTTTTTAGAGGTGCAGGACTTACGGTCAAGAGATTAATTGGTGGATATAAAGCATATAGAACCTCTTTCACAGAGGATGTAATAAATCGAGGATGGAGACTGATAGTTGTTGGCGGTCCAACAGGATGTGGTAAAACGGATATACTTCATCAACTAACTTCCCAAAACGAGCAGGTATTAGATATTGAGGGGTTAGCCAACCACAAAGGATCAGCCTTCGGTTCATTAGGAGAGATGGAACAGCCTACAACGGAACATTTCATTAATCTCCTCCACCATGAATTGAGAAATCTAGATCCAAAAAAACCTATATGGTGTGAGGGTGAGAGCTCCTCTATAGGACGTATCTATTTACCAAAGGAGTTTTTTCATCTGATGCAGGAGTCTCCATTCATCTATCTTAACCTACCTGTTGAGGTAAGGCTGGATAGACTTATTGAGGAGTATGGTCAATTTGACATATCTGAACTAACTAACTCTTTTCGTCGAATCGAACGAAGACTAGGTGGTCAACATGCAAAGGCGGCTATAGAGTATCTTGAAAGTGGTGAGATAAGAGAGGCTGCAAGAATTGCTCTACTTTATTATGACAAGAGTTACAATCGATCTATAAGCGAGAATCAAGATATTACCTATAAAATAGAGTGTGAAGATGACTCTCCAATCACAACGGCTATTATACTAATGGATCTAAAAGGTGAGATATATGAAAACAATTGATACATGCGGACTACTATGTCCTGCACCACTTATTGAGACTAAGAGAGCAATAAAATCAGCCAAAGAGGGTGAGTTGATTGAGATTCTTCTAGATAATGACACAGCTTGTAACAATGTAACTCAATACCTAAATGAGTTAGGTATTGAGTGTGAGGTGAAAGTGAGTGGCAAAACACAACATATCACCTTCTCTGCTCCATCAAAAGTAGACGAGACTATCAGCGCGGAGTCATTCTGCAAAGCCCCGACTGAGACTCGTGGGTATGTTGTTGTTCTAAAGAGTGAATTCATGGGAGAGGGTGACCCCTCGTTAGGTGCCCTCCTGATGCGAGGATTTATCAACTCTCTGAAGGAGGCTGATAAACTACCTGACTCAATAATACTATATAATGGTGGGGTAAAATTAGCCGTGGAGGGTAGCGACACAGCTGAGTCACTATCTGAGATGGAGAATCAAGGGGTATCGATTATCTGTTGTGGCACTTGTGTGGATTTCTATGAGCTAAAAAGCAGAATCAAAACTGGCACAATAAGTAACATGTTCCGAATCACAGAACTAACCTCTAAGGCTGGACATATAGTATACCCATGATGATAACAAACACATACTTTGATAATGCTAGCACAAGCTACCCCAAACCCAAGGAGGTGGCTGAGAGCATTACGGAGTATCTAACGAATTGTGGGGGCACTTATGGTAGAGCTGCATACAGAAGGGTGTTTGATGCTACTTCATTAGTAGAGAAGTGCAGAGATAGTATAGGCGAGATGGCTGGTTGGGGAGATCCCGAATCGATATTCTTTACACAGAATGCCACAGTGGGGTGTAACTCTCTTATCTCCTCTTTCCCTTTCAAGGAGGGAGGCATAGTGTATGTCTCTCCTCTAGAGCATAATGCCGTTATGCGACCACTACACAATGCCTCTCTAAAATATAAGTTTGTGATCAAAGTACTCCCCCACCTCTCAGATGGAAGAGTTGATACCTCTATGCTCAATCAGGAGATGAAGAAGGGTGTGTCATTAGTCATAGTAAATCACCAATCTAATGTGAATGGGGTTATTCAACCTATGCTTGAGATAGGTATGTGGTGTGGTGTGGATATTGAATTTTGGGCAGATCTATCTCAATCTTTAGGCCAAACAGAGTGCTTACTAGATAGATGGGGTGTAGATGCAGCATTCTTCACAGGACATAAATCACTTCTTGGCCCAACAGGAGTTGGTGGTTTTATGAGCCGTCATGCATTAGATCGTTCTCCTTATATATATGGTGGCACGGGGAGCAACTCCGAGAGTTTTGAAATGCCTAATATTCTCCCAGACAAATATGAGGCTGGCACTCCCAATATGGTTGGAATAATTGCTCTTCTCTCTGCAATAAATAATAGACCAACCTCTGCTCACAGCAAAGAGGATCTTTTGGAACTAATAGATAGAGTTAAAAGCAATGTAAAGCTCCGAGTTCTATGCTCAAAGAGTAGCGAAAATCAGGGTGAGCTATTCTCTATTCGTCATGACACCCTCTCTGCCTCTGAGCTATCAAACATATTATATAGCAAGTGGGGAATAGAGACACGACAAGGCTTGCACTGCTCTCCTCTAGCTCACCAGAGTCTTAAGAGTTTTCCTGAGGGTACTGTTCGTTTTAGTCTATCTCCATACCATACAAGAGAGGAGCTGCAGGTGCTAGCAAAAATATTATTAGAACTATAATAGGTATATGGGACTATTCTTCCTATTCAAAAATGCAAGAACAGTAATTAAGGCTGAGGCAATATGCCGCGAGAATGATATTAGAGTTGTGGTCGTTCCAGTGCCAGAGAAGATATCCTCCGAATGTGGGATGGCTCTTAAGTCTGACTCAAGTAACAATCAAATAATGTGTGCTCTATTCGAGCATAATAAAATAAGTTTTTCAATATATGAAGAGTGAATTCGACTTACTGTCAACGGTGGAGTATGGTGGATGCTCAGCAAAGCTTTCACCCAAAGAGCTGAGCAACCTACTGCAAGATATACCATTATTAAAGGACAATCGCATATTGGTTGATATAGAAACCCACGACGATGCTGGAGTATTTAAGATAAATGACTCAACAGCACTAATCGTTACCACTGACTTCTTTCCTCCGGTGTGCAGTGATGCTACTGATTTTGGTGAGATAGCAGCTGCCAACTCCTTGAGTGATGTATACGCAATGGGTGGTACACCTCTTCTTTCGCTTAACCTAACAATGTTTCCCTCATCTAAGATTCCTCTAGATATATTGAAGGATATACTTCTTGGTGGACAGAGTAAGATCAACGAAGCGGGTGCATTCACTATGGGCGGACACACTATCGACGACTATCCCCCTAAGTATGGGTTAGCTGTAGTGGGGACAGTACACCCAGATAATTTGGTTACAAACAGTGGACTGAAAGAGGGACAGAAGCTGATATTAACCAAACCATTGGGTATTGGTGTGATTATAGCTGCCAAAAGATTGGGTATAGTTTCTCAAGAGAGCTACGAAGAGGCGATAGCTCAAATGAAACTGCTAAATAAAAGGGGGGCTGAGCTGATGCAGAAATATGGTGTTAGTGGGGCTACTGATATTACTGGATTCGGGTTAATAGGACACGCCTTCAAGATGGCGCAAGCTTCAGAGGTATCTGTTCAGATCGATTCAACCGCCCTTCCACTACTACCTAGCGTTGAGGAGTTGCTCGAGGAGGGTTGCATACCTGGTGGTGCTTTCCGCAATCTTGACTATTCGAAGGAGTTTGTTCACTTTGCCAAGGAGTTGTCAACTGAGTTGAAAATGGTAGCGTGCGACCCTCAAACCTCAGGGGGACTACTTATGGGGGTTGATGCTGAGAGAGCAGAGGAGCTATTAAGTGAGCTTCATCTTTCGGGATTGCACCCTGATGCTCGTATAATTGGTGAGGTAATACCTAAACGTAATAAAGCTCTCTACCTATTATAAACAAAATATGATCACGCTTACACAAATGTAAGCGTGATCATATTGTTTATGGGAGAGATCAACCAACCCTCTTACCAAGAATAGCTAAAGATCTTTCAATGCCATCAAGCTGTGCAATATTGGGTAGTAGTGCCCACTGTTCAAATCCATTCTTTTTGAAGAGATTAATGCTTGGCTCATTGTGTGAGAAGATAAAGCCAAGAAGTGTCTTGACTCCAAAGAGAGGTGCCTTCTCTATACTATATCTAAGAAGGTAGTCTCCTAACCCTCTACCTCTATGTTCTGGGGATAGGTATATGCTTATCTCGGCTGTAGCATCGTAGGCTGGCCGACCGTAGAATGATTGAAAACTGACCCAAGCAACAACCTCATGACTATCTCCTTGAACAACCCAAAGAGGTCTACTATGACTATTATGCTCATCAAACCACCGCATCTTACTATCAACTGACTGAGGTTCTGTATCTGCAGTCACTAATCTTGAGGCTATTGTACTATTGTAGATATCAACAATCCTTACCAGATCTCCCCTCTTTGCATCTCTTATTGTATAACCTTGCATGATAAATATTCATTAATTAGTATGACTCTATGCTGCAAAGTAATCAAAATGTATCTATATCCTATATTAGTATGCACAAAAAAAGGTGTTTAACCCATCGGATTAAACACCTTAATGTATCTATCTCTTAAATACAAAGAAGATGGTCACTCATGTCACTTGATTTATGACAATAAAGAACCATCAATTGGTGCGCAGAATGAGACTCGAACTCACACGACCGAACGGCCACTACCCCCTCAAAGTAGCGTGTCTACCAATTCCACCACCTGCGCATTACCAATAGAGTAAAAACTCTAAAAGAGAGCGAAAGACGGGACTCGAACCCGCGACCCTAACCTTGGCAAGGTTATGCTCTACCAACTGAGCTACTTTCGCGTTTTGCTTATCTAAGAAACAAGTAAGTTTGTTACCCGATTGCGATACAAAGGTAGTACATTTTTCTTTCCCTCCAAATGTGGAGATCTCTTTTTTTTGGCGCCTGATCAACCATTCGAGTAGCAAATGGAGTGTAACAAACTACAAAACAATCATTTTAGACCAGAGAAAAAAAGTATCACGAAGGTCATTATTTAACACTTCAAAACAGTATATTTGTACAAACAAAACACTAATACCACTTATGAACGACTCACTATCTTTTGCACTTCTGTGCTTCACATCATTCTTTACACTAATAAACCCACTTGGTGTAATGTCTATCTTTATGACCCTAACAAAAGAGCTAACAGATGAGGAGAGAAATAGAGCCGCACTTAAAGCATGTAGATTCTCTTTCTTAATAATATGTGCATTTGCCCTTTCGGGTCAAATGCTATTCAAATTCTTTGGTATATCAGCAGACAGCTTTAGAGTTGTTGGTGGAGTGATATTCTTTATTATGGGTATGGATATGCTTCAAGCCAGATTGAGCGAAATTAAAGTTAAGAGCTCTGAGGTGAAAAGCTATGTGAGGGATATATCTATTACCCCTCTAGCTATACCTATGATATGTGGACCAGGGGCTATAACCAACGGGATAGTACTCATGGAGGATGCTCAATTCCCCATGCAGGTAATTATACTAATAGCTGTAATCCTTGCCGTGATGGTATTGACCTACTTTATACTACGTAGCTCAAGTACCCTATTGAGAATAATTGGCGAAACGGGCAATAATGTTATGATGCGACTAATGGGGCTTATTGTGATGGTTATTGCAGTTGAGTTCCTTTTCGCAGGGCTTAAACCTTTTGTTGTAAACATCCTAGAGTCAGTACAATAAGATATTAGAGTGAATCCTATTATGAAATATTGACTAACAAATAGGCTTAATAGTTTCTTGATTTTGATTATTGTTGCTATTTTTGTACCCCGTAGTAAACAAAAAGTAGAATCATCTAAAACAGATCATTGTGGCTGATACAAAGTATATTTTCGTTACAGGCGGCGTTACCTCATCGTTAGGTAAAGGTATTATCTCGGCCTCTCTTGCCAAACTTCTTCAGGCTAGAGGCTATAGTGTCACTATACAGAAATTTGACCCATACATCAATATTGACCCGGGCACATTGAACCCATATGAGCATGGTGAGTGCTATGTGACTGATGACGGACATGAGGCAGACCTTGACCTAGGTCACTATGAGCGCTTCATCAACATACCAACCTCAAGAGCGAATAATATCACTACTGGACGTATCTATCAAAATGTAATTGAGAAAGAGCGTCGCGGTGACTATTTGGGCAAGACTGTACAGATCATTCCTCATATCACAGATGAGATCAAACGTAATGTTAAGCTACTTGGCCAAAAACATAAGTTTGACTTTGTGATTACTGAGATCGGTGGTACTGTTGGTGACATAGAATCTCTTCCATACTTGGAGAGTGTTCGCCAACTTCGTTGGGAACTTGGCAAGAACTGCTTATGCATACACTTAACGTATGTGCCATATATCGCAGCTGCTAAGGAGCTAAAAACTAAACCTACTCAACACTCTGTGAAGCAACTTCAAGAGGTGGGTATACAACCTGACATTCTAGTACTACGTACAGAGCATGAACTTACGAACGACGTTCGTCGCAAGGTGGCTCTTTTCTGCAACGTTGAACCGGATGCCGTTATACAGTCAATAGATGTACCTTCTATATATTATGTCCCACTAAAAATGCAAGAACAACGTCTTGACGAAGTGGTGCTACAAAAAACTGGACTACCAGTTGGAGAGAAGCCAAATCTAGACACATGGAAGGTATTCCTTGATAGAATGTCGTCTGCTGAACGTGAGGTTAAGATCGGTATTGTTGGTAAATATGTAGAGCTACCAGATGCCTACAAATCAATCAACGAATCACTTTTCCAAGCTGCTACATACAACGATTATAAACTGAAACTTGTCTTTATTCACTCTGAGAAGCTTACAGATGACAATGCAGCTGAAAAGCTAGGTGATCTAGATGGTATACTTGTTGCTCCAGGATTTGGACAACGTGGTATTGAGGGCAAGTTCGTTGCTTTGAAATACGCTAGAGAGAACGATGTGCCTACATTGGGTATCTGCCTAGGTATGCAGTGTATGGTAATAGAATACGCTCGTAACGTATTAAATATGGCTGACGCCAACTCTACGGAGATGGACATCAAAACTCCTTTCAATGTGATTGACATCATGGAGGAGCAGAAAAATGTAACCGACAAAGGGGGTACAATGCGCCTTGGTGCATATGAGTGTAACCTTGTAAAAGGCTCAAAAGCCGCAGAGGCTTATGGAAAACTCAATATCACCGAGCGTCACCGCCACCGCTTTGAGTTCAACAGCGAATTCCGCAAGAATTTTGAAGAGTCTGGAATGAAGTGTGTTGGTACAAACCCTGACACAGGACTTGTTGAGGTAGTTGAAATACCAAACTTGAAATGGTTCATTGGGGTGCAGTATCACCCTGAATACAATAGTACAGTTCTAAATCCAAACCCTCTATTCATAGGGTTTGTTAAAGCTGCTATTGAGAACAAAAAGTAAAACAAAGATGCTTATTACTAGCATCTTAAACCATAGAAACAACTGACATCAGACCGGTGGGTTCTTAGCCCATCGGTCAATTGTCTTTATACACTAAAACTCAAAATGGATAGAAACACGATTATTGGATTTGTACTGATCGGGGCTATTCTTATTGGCTTCAACTGGTTTAACCGCCCGACGCCAGAGGAGATAGCACAAATGCAACAGCAGCGCGACTCTATTGCTGCCATTGACATGGCTAAAGCAGCTACTCTAACAGAGAGTAGAACAACTGAGCTTCAATCTTCTTCGGAGAACAACTTCTCGAACCTCGACTCATTGGCCAAAGCTAATCGCTTCGGTGAATTTATTATGGCAACTGAGGGTAAAGATGAGGTAGTAACAATAGAGAACAGCAAAATCAAACTAGCCTTCACAACAAAAGGAGGTCGACTTCTTAGTGCTGAGCTAAAAGATTATAGAGCACATGACTCTCTACCTCTAATTCTTTTCGAAAAAGAGGAACTTAATTACGGATTCACATTCAAAACAGCTTCTGACCGCATAGTAAATACAAACAATCTCTACTTCACTCCTATAGTGAAAGAGAACCAAGTAATAATGCGTCTTGTTGCTACCTCTAACTCATGGGTTGATTTCATATATACAGTTGCCCCTGACAACTATATGATCTCACTTGACATCCAAGCTCGCAACATGGAAAACCTGTTGGCTCACAACAGTAACTCTATTGATTTGAACTGGGATCAACTACTTCGCCAACAGGAGAAGGGTCGTAAATTTGAGCAGAGATATGCTAATATCAACTACAAGTATACCCACGATGATGTTGAGACACTGAGCGAATCGAAAGATGACCGCACTAGCCCTGACGGTAAAATCAAATGGATTGCGTATACAGACCAGTTCTTTGCTACACTATGGATTGCTGAGAGTGATTTCACATCAGTAAATCTTAAGTCAGAGATCATTAACGATCCAACCTCTAACTACCTTAAGAAGTATCACTCAGATGCTGCGGTAGAGTTTGACCCATCTGGACGCAAATCAACAAGCTTCCAGATCTACCTAGGTCCGAACCACTACCCTACTCTTCGTAGCTACGATGCTGACCGCTTCCCTGAAGATAAGCTCAAGCTAGATAGAATAATCCCTCTTGGATGGGGTATCATGAGATGGATCAACAAGTGGTTGGTTATTCCTGTTTTCAACTTCTTGGATAACTACATTGGTAGTTATGGTATAATAATTATGCTTCTAACGCTATTTATTAAACTACTCCTTTTCCCTCTTACATACAAGTCTCATATGTCATCTGCTAAGATGCGCGTACTAAGACCTCAGATAGAGGAGATCAACAAGAAGCATCCGGGGCAAGAGAATGCAATGGAGCGACAAAAAGAGACAATGGCTCTTTACAGCAGAGTTGGGGTGAGCCCTATGAGTGGCTGTCTACCAATGATACTTCAGATGCCTATTCTTTTTGCAATGTTCACATTCTTCCCTACATCGATTGAGTTGCGTCAGCAATCATTCCTTTGGGCACAGGATCTCTCTACATATGATGCAATATTAACTTGGAGCACTAACATACCTCTTATCTCAACATACTTTGGTAATCACTTGAGTTTGTTCTGTCTTTTGATGACTATCACAAATATCATCTCGACAAGATACAACATGGAAAACACCAACACGGGACAAGAGCAGATGCCAGGTATGAAGATGATGATGTACACAATGCCATTGATGTTCCTTTTCATCTTTAATGACTATGCTTCTGGTTTGAGCTACTACTACTTCCTTTCTACTCTGATCACCATTATCCAAACAACGATAATGCGTAGATTTATAAATGAGGAGAAACTTCTAGCTAAGTTACACTCAAACGCTAAAAAGCCTAAAAAGAAATCTGGCTTTATGGCTCGCCTTGAAGAGGCTCAAAAGATGCAACAAAAAGCTCTTCGCGAACAACAACAACGCAAGAACAAATAAAAAAAATAACGCCACAACCTAAGTTGTGGCGTTATTTTTTTGCCAAAAGGTAAGCTCAAACTATTATTTATTGTACCTTTGTGAACTTAATAGGAAAATGCGGTAGAAATGGTAGAGTTTCCCAAAAGAATTCCACTAATTTATTTCTTGTAACTATTAAAATAATTGACAATTTGGAGATGAAAGTACTAAAGTTTGGTGGTACATCTGTGGGAACTGCACAGAGAATGAAGGAAGTTGCAAAACTAATATGCAATGGTGAAAGAAACTTAGTTGTTCTTTCCGCTATGTCGGGAACTACCAATACGCTAGTCGAGATTTCTGACTACTTCTACAAGAAGAATCCAGATGGTGCAAGCGAAATCATCAACAAGCTTGAGCGCACTTACGCTCAACATATTGATGAGCTTTTCTCAACGGAGGAGTATAAGCAGAAAACAACACAAGGATGCAAACTAATATTTGACTATATCCGATCTTTCTCAAAAGGACTTTTTACTCTTTTTGAAGAGAAAGTAGTGTTGGCTCAAGGTGAGTTAATCTCGACCCTTATGGTTAACAACTACCTGAATGAGACAGGTGTGAGGTCTGTCCTTCTGCCTGCACTCGAGTATATGAGAACGGACAAGAATGCTGAGCCAGACCTACAATATACTAAAGAAAAGCTTACGCAAATCCTTGACCAATATCCGGATACTCAGCTTTTCATTACTCAAGGATATATCTGCCGCAACGCATACGATGAGATTGATAATTTACAGCGTGGAGGAAGTGACTATACTGCATCTCTTATTGGTGCCGCTATAGATGCCCTAGAGATACAAATTTGGACAGACATTGATGGAATGCACAACAATGACCCTAGATTTGTAGAGAAAACAGCTCCAGTTAGACAACTTCACTTTGAAGAGGCTGCTGAACTTGCTTACTTTGGTGCTAAAATACTTCACCCTACTTGTATTCAACCAGCTAAATTGCACAATATTCCAGTGCGCCTATTAAACACTATGGAACCAAAAGCTCCTGGCACACTTATCTCTAATGATACAGAGTGCGACAAAATAAAGGCTGTGGCTGCCAAAGATGGCATCACATCCATCAAGATCAAATCAGGTAGAATGCTGTTGGCTCATGGATTTATGCGTAAAGTATTTGAGATCTTTGAGAGCTACCAAACAGCAGTGGATATGGTTACTACATCAGAAGTTGGTGTTTCTGTAACTATTGATAACACTAAACG
>JBOFEN010000090.1:0-15926 GCA_051648105.1 Bacteroidales bacterium | reverse complement strand
CTTTACCATCTCTACTGCAAGATTGTATAGGTCTGCACAAGCCGTTCCTGGTTTAGCTATCTTTTCAATTGCTTTTACTATATTGATAGATGTAGCATGTGCTTTATATGCAAGATCGCTCAGTTTGCCAATAGAATATACTCTAGTCATATCAGAAATGTATGCTGAATATAATCCTCCCATATCAACCATAATAGCTTTCCCTGGGGTTAATTCCTCTCCAGAGCAGCCGATGGGAAGAGATGGGCTTATGCCAGCACCACCTAATGCGAAGTCATATGGTGATGCTGCATTTGCATTATCACCAGCCAGTATACTTCCCATGTATATCTCCATATTAGGGCCAAATGTTCTGAAATGTCCTAGTGATCCACTTTTGCGGAAATGTCTCTCTATTTCAATCGAGAACTCTAGATCATTCATTCCATCTCTGTAAAGTTTAGCTACTCCAGCCATAGTTTCTGCATGTTTAATACATGTTTTTCTATATTCTTCGATCTCAAATGGAGTCTTTATAGATCTGACTACTCTTAGCAAAGTAGATGCATTTGATGTAGTCTCGGGATTGAATATCTTTTGTAGTCTTGTTTGCTCATTATAGCTTATGGAATCACTTTCAAAAGCAATATTCTTTAGATTCTCTATGCCTTTACTACTTAATATGGCTGGAATATCTTCAGGCTTTCTTATGTAGTGGATATTTATTCCATCTAAGCCTAGAGGTCTTTTAATAAAGAATATAGGATCTCCTTCTGAAGGTAGAAGGAAATAACCGTTGAATACTTGACCAGATATATAGATAAGATTGACTGTTGTTGTTAGTATTGTAGCGTCAATACCTTGTTGTTTCATCGCTTGGCGGATCTTGTCCCAGCGTATGTTTAATTCAGTTTCTAATTCGGTAGTAAACATCTTCAGTTGCAATTATTTAGTATTACAAAGGTATGCAAAAAAGGGTGGAACTCCAAATAGAATCATCTTATGAAATTATCTATATATAGACGAAGAGACTCGCCTTGTTAAAGGGGAGTCTCTTCGTTATGGATATACTCTTAAGGATATATTATTATCCTAGGTATGTCTTAAGTATTTTACTTCTAGTGTTGTTGCGAAGTCTGCGAATAGCCTTCTCTTTGATCTGACGTACACGTTCTCGAGTTAGTCCAAATTTATCGCCTATCTCTTCGAGTGTCATCTCTTGACATCCAAGTCCAAAGAACATTCTGATAATATCGCTCTCGCGTTCTGTTAGTGTGCATAGTGCACGATCGATCTCTTTGCATAGAGACTCGTTAAGTAGTCCGCGGTCTGCAATAGGGGAGTCGTCATTTACAAGAACGTCAAGCAAGCTGTTATCTTCACCTTCAACAAAAGGAGCATCCACAGATATGTGTCTACCTGAAACTTTAAGTGTATCAGAGATTTTGTCTACTGGAATATCTAGTTCGTCAGCTAGCTCTTCTGGGGATGGTCTTCTTTCGTTCTCTTGTTCAAACTTAGAGAATGCTTTGCTTATTTTGTTTAACGATCCAACCTGATTAAGAGGTAGTCTTACTATTCTAGATTGTTCAGCCAAAGCTTGAAGGATAGATTGTCTAATCCACCAAACGGCATAAGAGATGAATTTAAAACCTCTAGTTTCATCAAATTTTTCTGCGGCACGAATCAACCCAAGGTTTCCTTCGTTAATAAGATCGGGTAGGCTTAATCCTTGATTCTGATACTGTTTTGCCACAGATACAACAAAGCGAAGATTGGCGCGTGTCAGTTTTTCCAACGCACGACGATCTCCCTTTTTGATTCGTTGAGCCAACTCTACCTCTTCTTCAACAGTAATTAGGTCTTCGCGTCCGATTTCCTGTAGGTACTTGTCCAAAGAGGCGCTCTCTCTGTTAGTGATCGATTTTGTGATTTTTAATTGTCTCATCTTGCAAAATGGAGTTTGAACGGCGAAGGTAACTTAAATTTATTCGCTATGCAAATTGCATAGGCTCATATGATACCGAAATAAACGCATAACGGCGGCTCATTGTTGATAAAGAGCGCGCCGTTTATGAATTATTAAAGAATTTACATCTTTTTGTATTTCTCTATCCTCTGTTATTCAGCAATATCTAAAGCATAGTAGCTAGTTTTACCATTTGGATATACACCAACGATGAATAGTCCTTGTTCTCCTGGTGAGGCTTGTTGAGCCTGCTTTATTATAGCTTCTAAGTCCTCAATCTTGGTTATTCTTTGATTATTGGCTCTAAGTATGATGAATCCCGTTTTGATACCAGCATCAATCATTTTCCCATTTTTTAGTTCTGTGATCTGAAGTCCAGAGCGAAGTCCCAACTGTTTCTTTATATTTTCTGAGATTGGTTCGAATTTAGCGCCAAGTGATTCAACTCCATTCTTCGCAACAATAACGTCGGTGTTTCCTTGGTTGTTCTTTAAAGTAACTGTTAGGTTCTTACTCTCCTTGCCACGTATTATAGAAACACGAATTTTGTCTCCAGGTCTGTATCTGCTAACTTGTTCTTGAAGTTCAGCTACAGATTTTGTTTTAATATCATTTATTGCAGTAATAATGTCTCCTCCAGCTATTCCAGCTTCGGCTGCAGATCCTCTTTCAACAACATTAGCTACAAATACACCATTTAGGGTTTCAAGTTTTCTCTCTTTTTGCAGATCTGAATTTATGTCTGCAATGGATACACCTAGTATTGCACGTTGTACAGAACCATACTGTTTTAAGTCTGTTACCACCTTACTTGCAATTGAGATAGGCACAGCAAACGAGTAACCAGCGTAATTACCAGTTTCTGATGCTATAGCTGTATTTATGCCAATTAATTCACCTTGTGTATTGACAAGTGCACCTCCACTATTACCTGGATTTACAGCAGCGTCTGTTTGGATGAAAGATTCGATACGTAAAGCGCCAGCATTAGCTAATATATTTATATTTCTGGCTTTAGCACTAACGATACCAGCAGTTACTGTAGATGTAAGGTTGAAAGGGTTTCCAACCGCTAAAACCCATTCTCCAACTTTTAGGTTGTCGGAGTCACCAAAAGGGATTGCGGGGAATTCATTACCTTCTATTTTTAGTAGAGCAATATCGGTAGAAGGGTCTGTGCCAACTAATTTAGCAGGATAACTTTTCTTGTCATTTAATGTGACTTCTATCTGGTCAGCTTTATCTATTACGTGGTTATTTGTAACAATGTATCCGTCCTCAGAAATAATAACACCAGAGCCAAATCCCTCTTGTGGTCTTTGATTAGGCATTTGCGATCCTTGAGGGCCAAAGAAGAAATCAAAGAAAGGGTCTCTAGATTGGGCTCTTGTCGGCCTTGTTTTTGTTATTATTGATCTAATGTGTACAACTGAATGAACAGAGTTTTCAGCAGCAAGAGTGAAGTCGGTCTGTATTGCTCTTGATTGCGATACTGATGCGAAAGATATTGGCCTTGCTAGGCTTTCTTCTTCAGACTGCGCCTTCTTTGGTTGTAACATAGAGTACATACCAATTGTAGCTCCTGAGCTTATTAGAGCTACCAATACTAATCCTAAAAGTTGTTTTGAATTCTGCTTCATAGTTATCTTTGATAGGGTTTGTTTCGTTGTTGTTATCTAATATTATTTTCACTCTTTATAGACGATGAATAAACGAAAGGGTTTATTCTAATGTTTAGAGTTAGAGTAATAATTAACTTATTTTTTGTGTAATGGACCTTGTTTGATAATCTATCACAATCTATGCTTAACTATTTAAGTTTCATTATTGTCATATAAATATCACCGTAAAGAGTGTTAGTTTTAAGTTGAAAATGCTACTTTTGTGGCACTTTATTTATTACTAAACTAGCCAGTAACAATTATGTACAGGACTAATAATATTTGTGGAAAAGTACACTATGTTGGGGTTAATGATCGTTCGAAAGCAAAGTTTGAGAACCTTTGGACTATCCCTACAGGAGTATCTTATAACTCATATTTAATAGCAGACGAGAAGGTTGCACTTCTTGATACTGTGGATATATCTTACGTTGATGTTTTTATGCGCAAGGTAGAGTCAGTGTTGCAAGGAAGATCCATTGACTATCTTATTGTCAATCATATGGAGCCAGATCACTCATCCTCTATAAGATTGTTGACTCAGCGTTATCCTAATATCAAGATAGTGGGTAATCAGAGAACTTTCGGGATGCTAGAAGGCTTTTATGGTCTACATAATAATCTATTAGAGGTTAAAGAGGGTGATGTTCTAGATCTCGGTCATCACAAACTTGAGTTTGTAATGACACCCATGGTTCATTGGCCAGAGGTTATGATGTGTTATGATTCAACAGAGAAGGTTCTCTTTTCTGCTGATGCATTTGGATGTTTTGGCGCTCTAGATGGTGGTGTAATTGATAG
Organism: Bacteroidales bacterium; assembly: GCA_051648105.1. Classification (GTDB taxonomy): domain Bacteria; phylum Bacteroidota; class Bacteroidia; order Bacteroidales; family UBA7332; genus UBA7332. The sequence continues at coordinate 11,516 of JBOFEN010000090.1, read as the reverse complement.
AGAGATGAATTGCGATCGTTATTGGAATGAGATGTATCGCTATTACTCTAATATAGTTGGTAAGTATGGATCACCTGTACAGAAGGCTATGCAGAAGCTTGCTGATATAGAGATAAATACTATCTGTTCTCTTCACGGTCCGGTTTGGTCTGAGTATAAAGATAAGGCAATAGCTATATACGATAAATTAAGCCGTTATGAGGGTGAAGAAGGTGTCGTTATAGCTTATGGTACAATGTATGGAAATACAGAAGAGATGGCTGAAGCTATTGCAGATGCTTTGTCTAAGGGTGGTGTTCGAAACATTATAATGCATAATCTAGCAAAATCTGATATTTCAGTTGTATTAGGCGATGTATTTAGATATAAAGGTCTCATTGTAGGTAGTCCTACTTACAGTAACGAGCTTTATCCAGAAGTTAAATCATTGATGGATAAAATTCAGACCCGTGAATTGAAAAATAGACTATTTGCAGGTTTTGGTAGCTTTGCGTGGGCTGGAGCTTCGGTTAAACAGCTTTCGGCTATAGCTGACAAGATGAAGTGGGAGATTGTGGCAGAGCCTGTAGAGATGAAGCAGGGAATAACATCATCTATTGAAGAGATGTGTTACGAGATAGGATCTCAAATGGCTAAACGTGTTGTTGAGGATACTAATAAGTAAAAACTATATAACTAAACAAATCTAACTGTATGAGACTGATTATTCAACCAGATTATTCACAAGTTTCACAATGGGCTGCAAACTATGTAGCATCGAAGATAAATGCATTTAACCCAACTGCTGATAGACCTTTTGTTCTTGGCCTTCCAACTGGAGGTTCTCCTATGGGGATGTATAAGAACCTTATCGAGCTAAATAAAAAGGGTATTGTTTCTTTCAAGAATGTTGTAACATTCAATATGGATGAGTATTGCAATCTACCAAAGGAGCACCCAGAGAGTTATCACTCGTTTATGTGGAATAACTTCTTTAGTCATGTGGATGTAGTTGCTGAAAATGTGAATATTCTTGATGGTAATGCTGCAGATCTTGAGAAGGAGTGTGCTAATTACGAGGCAAAAATTAAGAGCTATGGAGGTATTAACCTATTCCTAGGTGGTATTGGTCCTGATGGGCATATTGCATTTAATGAGCCAGGTTCTTCATTGAGATCAAGAACACGTGTTAAGACATTGACTACTGATACTATCATTGCAAACTCTAGATTTTTTGACAATGATGTAAATAAGGTTCCAAAAACAGCTGTAACAGTTGGTGTTGGTACTGTTCTTGATGCGCAGGAGGTTTTGATCATTGTTAATGGTCATAACAAAGCACGTGCACTTTACCACGCAGTAGAGGGATCTATCAATCAGATGTGGACTATCTCAGCACTTCAATTGCATGAGAAAGGTATTATCGTTTGTGATGATGCTGCTACAGCAGAAATAAAGGTTGGTACATATAAGTATTTCTTAGATATTGAAAAGGACAATCTTGAACCAAGCTCACTTTTGAAATAAGAGAGCGAACATTAAAAGGAGTTAAACAAAAAAGGCAATGCACTCAATTAATTGAGGCATTGCCTTTTTTATTCCCCATGTTATATATAAAAAGCTATTTTTTTACTATAAAGTGCTATATTTGCTAAACGTACAGAAATATTTCATCATTATTAGAAACACTGTTCTTATTAACAGGGTGTATTTCTTTAATCAATTAATATCATATGAATAGACTATTACTTGTAACATTCTTACTCCTATTTGGAGTATGTTTTAATCTTTTCCCTAAATCCGTGCACGTGAACGGGGGTGGGTCGCCAATTGCAAAAAGCGAAGTTTGGGACTTTGGAGGCGACCATTTGGATGATAATTATTATGTGAATCACCTTAATGCACAGGTTGTTAATTCATGGTATCCTGAGAGTGTTGCCCCAGGAACAGCAGGAGTTGTAATGCCATCTACCTTTACTGTTGGAGATCTAACGTGGATAGGAGGTACTAATGATAGACTGAGAACCTCTAATACAGAACTAACTAGGTATGACAGTAATGGCGCAGCTACTACTACTATTGGCGATATCTCTGTACGTGGAGCCCTTTATGTTAATGCAGGGGCATCAAAGACCCGATATTTTGAGATAAACCTCAACGAAGATGATCAAATATACATATATGCACGAAGTGATGCTGGTGGGTCAGTGATTAACTTTGTGAATGCACAAGATGCTTTATTGCAGAATGACCAATACAATATTGAAAAAATATCCCAAAGGATTCCATTCATAGCTAAGGTTTCTGGTAAATACCGCATTTTTGACAGTGGTAATAAACCATATTACCATAGATTAGAACGTCGTGCAGCAACCTATTCGTTAGTATCGGGTAAAGTAGAGCTTTCAGGCGGAGCATCAATCCCTGAGGGTACCAAAATTCAATTCCGGAACTCCATGGGTAAGGTTTGGAGCGCCCTAATTAATTCAGGGAGCTATACTATTGATTTACCATTAGGGTATGAATATGAGTTGATGCTTGACGGTGCTTCAGATTTTGTTATTACCCAAGGTGTAGATCTAACAACAACAGAGGGAATCATTAATCATACGATAACCCTCTCTTCAGTAAAGCTGAACCGACTCGTTGGTTCAATAGTAGGCCTAGGAACTGAGATCTCTAAATTAAATATTGTTTTTAATCGAGAATCTGACTCAGGTAGCGTCTACGAGCCTGAGATTGTGATTGATGAAACAAACTCCACATATAGCATACTATTAGAGCCTGGGTTTACTTACCAACTATCAGCTATAGGAGTAAATGATTATACACTTCTTGATGGAGAAGTATCAATTAATTCTGATGAGGATAAGACCTTGAATTTTGAGGTTAAACCACGTTATAAAGTATTGCTAAAAGCAGATGGTTTAGATGAAGCTAAGATAGGATCTATGAGCTTTACATTCAGAAATATTTATGAAGCTGATTATGTATATAACTTCTCAGGGGGAGATGAGATCATGCTCAGAGATGGAGTTTACACTATATCATCAACAGCTTTGGGAGAGTTACCTCTTGAAATGGGCCTAACATCCAATCTTATAGTAAATGGAGAGGCAATAGTGAAAACTATAAACTTTAAACCAGTTACAGTTTGGCCTTTTAATGACATAGTTATAACAAACAATTCGACCTGTTATAAAGGGATGCATTTTTTAGGAAATATAAAAAATGAACAGTCGAAGGGACACCTAGTAGCAGGTGCAGGAAGTGTTGTGAGTGTTCCTGTCAATTCAAGCGATAAGCTGATAGTAACTTTCTACTATGCAGCCGATTTTACCATTGATGCAGGAGATAGAATCGTAGCTACTACCTCCGCTGGTTCAACCTCTAAAACTGAGATTGTCCAGTATAAGTATACGGGTGAAGAGTCTGGTTTTGTAACTTTAGATTTCTTATCAACTACGTATATTACGAATATTCAGACAGTGAAAGTAGCTGATTATCGTAGTGAGCTTAGGGTTGGTCTAGAGCAAGAATTTGTGAATATAAACGAAGCTCTTGATTATGTTTCACGTATGGAAAGAGCCTCAAATGATAGAGTTCGTATTCTAATAGAACCAGGAAACTATGAAGAGATGTTAGTTATCAATCAACCAAACATATCCCTAGTAAACACGGCATCACAACCATCTATAGATCTCGAAAATAGTGGCGTGGATATTGCCTCAGGAGCAGTTCGTATAACTTCTTACTATGGTCATGGATATAATTACTTCAGCATGCACAATCAAAAGTGGAGTGCAGAGCATTTAGAGGTGAATCGTGAAAATGGATATATATCCTATGCTAATGCAGGCTCAGGAACAACCAATAATTCATATTGGAATTCGACTGTTATTATTCTAGCAGACGGTTTTGAAGCTGAAAATATAATATTTGAAAATTCATTCAATCAGTATATTTCAAGAAAGGAATCTGAAGATATTGTACAAGAGTGGATCTCTGGTGGCAAAGGAACTCGTCCAAAAGATGTTGGGAATACATCAGTACAGAGCAGATCCTTTGTAGAGCGAGCTGCTGCAGTTGCAATAGCAAATAATATTGACAAAACGGTGTTTAATAATTGTCGTATTATTGGTCGTCAAGATTCCTTCTTTGGTGGGGTAAACTCACGTGTAGCATACTACAAAGGTGTTGTAATGGGGGCTGTTGACTATATCTTTGGAGGAATGGTTGCCGTGTTTTACAAAACAGAGCTAGCTATGAATACGAGTGATACATCCTCTGATCAAGCCTATATAACAGCAGCTCAACAGAGTTCTGGTCGCGGATACTTGATGTATGAGTGTAGAGTTACATCAGCTAAACCAAATACAGAGTCTGCATCTACATCGCCATCAAAGCCTGGATTCTTTGGTCGACCATGGCAAGGTGTGACAAGTGAGGTTGTATTTTATAATACTACGATTGAAGCTTCCGAGTTTCCAGGTTATCAAGGAAGATCACTGATATCTCCTCTTGCATGGACTAGTACACTTGGAGGAGAGTCAGACCACTGCTACGAATATGCTACAATTGAGCTCTCGGGAGAGGATAATAGTTCAGCAAGAGCCTCTTGGTCAAACTTAATTAGCGAGCCATTGCTTAAGGATGGTACAGCTATCTCTCCATACAACTTTACTAAAGGTACAGATGGTTGGGATCCTATAAAGACTCTTGTAGAGTCTGAGGAGGAGAGCTCTTCAAAACTTCCTACATTGAATAATGTAAAAGTATATGCAGTTGATGGAGTATTATCGGTTACTGGGTTAGATCAATCATCATTGCTAACGATTTATACATTAAATGGAAGCACAATCCTTAGTGAACGAGTTAACTCAGATTGTCAGTATACTCTTCCAACGGGAATTTACCTTGTTCAAATACTATCTAACAATAGTGTATTTAACCATAAGGTAGCTGTCCGATAGTAATATACTACAATAAATCCCCGTATAGAGATCGTAAAGTGATCTTTATACGGGGATATTTATTTTGCGAGAGCAATCTAAGCAATCAATCTATACAGTTTATAGCTGGTGAAGTATTTGAATATAGAGAATAAAAAAGAGTTCGATCTAAAAAATTAGATCGAACTCTACTTATTTTACCTCGTTGAGATCTTACTGTCTTGGACGTGCTTCTTTGATAACCATTGTGCGGCCACCGAAATCTGCACCATTCAAAGTTTCGATAACTTTAGATGCTTCACTGTCGTTAGGCATGTCAACAAATGCGAAACCTCTAGAACGACCTGTTTCACGATCCATAACGATTTTAACAGATTCAACTGCGCCATACTCTTCAAGGGCAGCTCTCAAATCAGACTCTTGAATTCGGTAGTTCAAGTTACCAATGTAAATGTTCATAGAAAAAGAATTAGATAAATGTATTAGATCTTGATAGTTAGTAATAATCAACAATCATGATCGGTGACAAAGAAAGAGATATTTTTTTGTTTTAGCAAATCTTTTATATCATATCTGTTGTTCTAGTAGTTTAAAAAGGGAGTTAAGGTTGCTCTATGCATTGTAGTTGCTACTTTGATAAAATAAATCATTGAATAGTAAATGAAAAGAGTGTTATTAGTTCTAATGCAGCTCTTCATTACAGGGCCTATTTTTATTATACTTACAATAGTAATATCATTAATCACTATTGTAGGCTCTTGGATCTTTGGCAATCGATATTTTGTTGATTATCCTGGAAGAGTGTGGGGATGGATAACTTGCCTTATATCTATGCATAAAGTATCTGTGTTTGGTCGTAGCAATATAGATCCGGATTCATCCTATGTGTTTGTGGCTAATCATCAAGGTGCCTTCGACATATTTCTTATATATGGATATTTACATCATCCTTTTCGTTGGATCATGAAGCATCAGCTGCGTAATATACCAATACTTGGAATGGCATGTAGAGTAACAGGTCAAATCTTCGTCAATCACAATAATCCATCTTCAATTAAGCAGACCTTGCGCAGGGCAAAGAATTATCTTGAGGGAGGAACTTCAATATTAATATTCCCAGAAGGAGCACGCACAAAGAGTGGACTTATGGGGAACTTCAGAAGAGGGGGATTTCAGGTTGCAGTGGAGCTAGGGCTCCCAATTGTACCTTTGACAATAGATGGAGCTTATGAAGCTATGCCTCGAGGTGAGTATAAATTGACCCCAACTCATTTGAAGCTAACAATACATCCACCCATTATAACAAAAGGAATGAGTCAAGAGCATATTCTAGACCTAATAAGTGAGGTGAAACAGACAATTGCAAGTTCATTACCAGAACATAGACGTTAGTCTCAGATATGAAATTGAAAGATATTCATATACTCTGAAAACAATTTGAATACTCTTGATGTTATATAGTAAAAGATTAATAATTAGATATCCCAATTCCAAATGCATAGCAAATAGACTGACTTTTTATTCATTTTTATCCCCATAGTGAAACTGCCTGAGAAGGTCGTTTCACTTTTTTTTTTAATCATATGAACTTCTATTGGATGAACTTTTTCTACTGTTAGGCTAATCTGTTGCTCCTTAGATATAGATAGTATTATGTTTCTAAACATTTTTCGCTTACTTTGCAGCTTAAATTAATCTGCTAAGCTATATATGCAATCAAATGAGAAGAGATATTGGATTATTCTACTGACGTCAGTTGTTTCAATAATACCATGGTTAGGTTTTTATTACTTCTACACAAAGGGGGAGCCACGTGAAGCGCTTGCATCTCAGGCTATGTTGGAGAGTGGCAACTGGATACTACCACTGAGATACGGGGATATGTTTGCTACAAAACCCCCATTTATGCATTGGATTTCTGCACTTATTGCAAAGTTTACTATTGGTGATATAAATGAGTATATTGCACGTATCCCTGCAGCTGTATCTGGCATTGCGATAATTCTACTAACATTCCGATTCTTTGCTAAGAGATATAGTGCTGTGATTGCATCTATAGCCTCAATGATTCTAATGACTGCTTTTGAGATGCATAGAACATCTATGGAGGCAAGGGTAGATATGCCACTTGCTCTTTTCATGATTCTTGCTCTTATATTCATCTTTAGACGCATTGAGCAAGGTCCAACAAAGCTTAATTGGTTAGCAATAGTTCTTTCCTCTAGTGCAGCTATATTAATAAAAGGACCAGTTGGAGCAGTTCTACCATTAGGTATATATGCACTATTTCTGTTATATAGAGGGGACAAGTTTCTACATATAGTGATAGAGATGTTTAAGCTTGGGCCGGCATCTCTAATTATTCCACTAATGTGGTATGCAGCTGCATATAGTGTGGGAGGTGAGTTGTTTTGGGAGACAGTATATAACGAGAACTTCGGAAGGTTTACTAGTACAGAGAGTATGGGGCATAAAGCGCCATTCTATGCTAACATTACATATTATATTATGGGTTTTATACCATGGTCTATTGTGTTTCTAGCAGCGGCACCTCGTTACATCATAAGTGGATTAAAAGCACCGAAGCAAAAGGCTCTGGATGCTTACAAGCTGTTTAAGGATCAATCATCGGTGATTCAGTTTACATGGTTTGCGGTGGTAATTGTCACACTATTCTATACTATACCATCAGGGAAGAGAAGTGTATATCTTCTACCAGCCTATCCCTTCTTGGCTATTCTATTAGCTCGATGGTTTGATAATTTAGCACAAGTTAGGCATTGGTCATTGAGATTGACTGCCTATATTTTAGTTGTACTCTCATCGTTGATGATGATTGTTATTGCTCAGTTCAACTTCTGGATTATTGCTAAAAGAACATTCGATACTTTTAGTAATCGCTTCTTACAAGAAGAGACGCAATTAACTCTAAACTCTATTATTCCTTACTTAGAGAACATATCTATGCTAGGAGTAATATTGATATCTATTTTGATAGTAGCTACAATATATTTAGTTATTACACTTATCAAAGGAGGGCGTAGATCCTTGATCTATGGTATCTTTGGATTAATGTTTTCAATAAACTTACTACTTGATGGCTACATACTACCTCCAATAAAAAACAACTCTTCACTAAGGAGCTTTGCGCTAGAGTGTAAATCCATATCTGGTGATTCACCTCTTTATATGCCCTCAATGGATGGATTGAGGTTCTATGTGATAAATTACTATTTGCACAATAAACTACAGCCACTAGACCGTCGTGATGCTGAAGGTGGATACTGTTTTGTTATCGAGCCTGAGTATGAGGCTCTAAAGGAGGCATATGTAGATCGCTATGAGTTTGAACAAGTAAGCACGACAGCGAATAGATATAATGATGTGAGAAGAGTCGTGTTGTTTGTTAAGTTTAAGTCAAAATCTAACTAAGAAGAGATGATAGAGTTATCAGTTGTTATAACAGTCCTCAACGAAGAGGAAAATGTAAAGTTGATGATTGAGCGCCTAACTCAGGCGCTAACGGGGTTGAACTATGAGGTGATCTTTGTGAATGATGGGTCTACTGATAGAACAGAGGAGTTGGTAAAACTATACTCGACCCCTCAGATTAAACTAGTAAGCTTTACTCGCAACTATGGACAGAGTATAGCTATGCGTGCAGGAATTGATGCAGCTCAAGGACGATATATTGCATTCATGGATGGTGATCTACAGAATGATCCCGACGACCTACCAGGAATGCTCTCTCAACTAAAAGATGAGAACTGGGATGTTGTGATGGGATATCGCAAGGAGCGTAAGGATAATAAATTGCTCCGTAACTTTCCAAGTATGGTTGCCAATGCAATGATAAGAAAGGTGACGGGAATAAAGCTTAGGGATGGAGGCTGTTCACTTAGAGTATTCAAGAGAGAGTTTGCAGAAGGGCTAGATCTTTATGGAGAGCTACACCGTTTTATTCCAGTGCTAACCATTATGCAAGGAGCCAGAGTTAAGCAGGTGGATGTACGTCACCACGAACGACTATACGGTGTCTCCAAGTATGGTCTGAGCCGTATATTTAAGGTAATACCAGATCTTCTATTTATATATTTCCTCAAGAATTATAGTCGTAAGCCTATGCACTTCTTCGGAGGATGGGCTATGGGGTTAGGTGCTGTTGGTAAGCTCCTACTTATTTGTGCCCTCATTTGTGCCCTTATTGGTGTCTATTTTCCTTTGGCTCTCACAATCATAGGAGCAATTTCACTCTCTATGGCCATGCTAGCTGTTGCTATTGGGCTTTTGGCTGAGATACAGATGAGAATATATCACAGTTCTGATCGAAACCCTATCTATAGGCTCAAGAACAATAAAGATTGAGCCGATGGTATTCAAAAGATATAAGAAACAGCTACTACAGCTACTCAAAGTTGTTGTAACTATTTGGGCAATTTATTTTGTGACAACAAAGATTGATATGCGAGAGGCATGGCTCTATCTGAGTAATGCATCCATATCACTTCTCTTAGTTGCAATTCTCCTATATGCTCTTTCCAAGCTAATGTCAGCATTACGTCTGAATCTATATTTTAGAGAGATTGGGATTGAGATAGGAGAGATAAAGAATATTAAGTTCTATCTTTTAGGTATGTTTTACAATCTCTTCCTACCTGGTGGTATTGGAGGAGATGGCTATAAAATATACTCGATACACAAGCAGCTAAATATGCCAACAAAGTTAACTACGGCAGGGGTGTTGCTTGATAGGCTTAATGGTATGACGGCTATACTATACATACTTCCAATGACAGTCTATTTCACTCCACTTCCTGAGTGGAGTAGGTGGTTAGCTCCTTTAGTAGTTGTTTCAGGGTACGCAACCTATAGATTGTTGGGCTCTATAATATTCCCATCCTTCAAGAGAGCAGAGCCATATACAACATTCTACTCAATACTCCTACAGACGATGCAGGTATTAGCCATTTACGTTATTCTCAAGAGTCTAGGTGTACAGGAGAGTTACTCAGAGTATACAATACTTTTTCTTATCTCTTCGCTAGTATCTGTACTGCCAATATCAGTAGGTGGGGTAGGGATACGTGAGATGGTCTTTTTGGCTGGAAGTAACTATTTTGGGTTAAATCCAGCTGTATCTGTAATGGTTAGTTTCGTATTCTATCTAATCAATGCGGCAGTGTCACTAGTGGGGGTGTATTACCACATAGGAGAGTTCTCTTTAGTTGAATCAAAAAGTAGTTCGAAATGAAAATAGTTGTAACGGGAGCTGCGGGATTTATTGGCTCTCAAGTTGTAGCTGCGCTTGTAAAGCGTGGAGATGAGGTGGTTGGTATTGATAATATAAACGATTATTATGACGTTAATCTAAAATATAGCCGCCTCTCAGAGTGTGGGATTTACAAGAAGGATATAGTCTATGGAGAGCTTATTAGAAGTTCAACTCATAATAACTATAGTTTCATCAAAGTTGATATAGAGAACACCGAAGCTATAAATAACTTATTTAGAAGTGAGAAGTTTGATAAGGTGTGTCACCTAGCTGCACAAGCTGGCGTGAGATACTCTATCGAGAATCCTCGTAGTTATATTGACTCTAATGTTGTCGGGTTCCTAAACATATTAGAGGCTTCGCGAAAGGAGTCTGTTAAGCATCTTGTTTATGCTAGCTCTAGCAGCGTATATGGTAAGAGTGCAGCAGTACCATTTTCAGAATTAGAGTGTGCTTCGCATCCAGCTAGTCTCTATGCAGCAACAAAGCGTGCAAATGAGTTGATGGCACACTCTTATAGTTCACTATATTCAATCCCTACTACAGGGCTTAGGTTCTTTACTGTGTATGGACCAAAAGGGCGCCCAGATATGGCTCCTATGCTTTTTGCGGATGCAATAGTAAGGGGTGAGTCTATAAAGGTCTTCAATAATGGAGATATGCTTCGTGATTTTACCTACATAGATGATATTGTAGAGGGAGTGATTAGGGTGATAGATCACAATGCAACTATCAATAGGGAGTGGAATGCTACAAAGCCTGAGCCATCTACCTCTTGTGTACCATATAGAATTTATAATATAGGGAACTCCGATCCTGTCAAACTGATGGATTTTATTGATATTCTCGAGAGTGAGATTGGAGTTAAGGCTAACAAGGTCTATATGCCAATGCAGCAGGGTGATGTTTATCAAACCAATGCTGATACCTCTTTACTTGACAATGCTGTAGGATTTAAGCCTAGTACTTCACTAGAGGATGGTATTAAGGAGTTTATTTCTTGGTATAAGGAGTATTACAATGTGGTTATCTAGAGGTATACTTTGAAGTTGTAACCCAAAAAACATAATAGCAACTCTATCAATCCCGAATCGACTATTCACAGTCGATTCGGGATTTTATTTTCTATTATTGCTGTCCGGTAAAAGTTTTTTGACGCACAAAAAAAAAGGGTTTGAATCTTCAATTAGATTCAACCCTTTTGGTTTACTTTATGGTTTCCGACTCCAAATATTTCAACCATGAGCAAACATACACATTTTACCGGACAGCCGCTATACTGTCAGCTATTAAATTTGACTGATAAACAAGAA
>JBOFEN010000089.1:0-2498 GCA_051648105.1 Bacteroidales bacterium | reverse complement strand
ACCAAACAGCAGTGGATATGGTTACTACATCAGAAGTTGGTGTTTCTGTAACTATTGATAACACTAAACGTTTAACTGAGATCGTTGCTGAACTCAAGAAGTTTGGTACAGTTAGTGTTGATGAGGATATGGTTATCATTTGTGTAGTTGGTGATCTTGAGTGGGAGAATATTGGTTTTGAATCTAGAGCTGTTAATGCTCTTAAAGAGATTCCAGTTAGAATGATCTCTTACGGTGGTAGCAACTACAATATATCATTCCTTATAAGAAAAGAGGATAAGCAGAGAGCTCTTCAAGCTCTAAGCGATAACCTTTTTATGACTCAAGAGTAATTTAGAAAAGTATTACGAAATTATATTAGAGCGGATTTATCTTTCGGAGACGAATAGATAGATTCGCTTTTTATGGATTATACACAAAAGAGATTAATACTATTATGACTACAAACAAAGGAAACTTCCCAATTGAGAAATTTAGAAGTCTAGAGACTCCATTCTACTATTACGATTCTGAGATCTTACGCTCAACATTAGACATCGTAAAGCAGGAATCTGAGAAGTATAATTTCCACATACACTATGCAATAAAGGCTAATGCTAATCCAAAAATACTTAGTATCGTACAATCTTATGGTCTAGGTGTTGATTGCGTTAGCGGTGGTGAGATTCAAGCAGCAATAAATGCTGGATTCAATGCTGATAAGATTGTATTTGCTGGTGTTGGTAAGTCCGATAAGGAGATCAACCTTGCTCTAGATAGCAATATATTCTGCTTCAACGTTGAATCTATTCCTGAACTAGAGGTTATAAATGAACTTGCTGCAGCAAAGGGTAAAATTGCAAAAGTTGCACTGCGCATAAACCCTGAAGTAGATGCTAAGACACACCACTACATAACTACAGGTCTTAAGGAGAACAAGTTTGGAATAAGTATGTTGACTCTTGACTCTGTATTAAACAGAATACCATCTCTAAACAACATTGAACTTATTGGCACACACTTCCACGTGGGTTCTCAAATAACTGACTACTCAGTTTTCGAGAATGTATGTGAGCGAATAAATATTGTTCAGGAGATAATTGAATCTAAAGGAATAGAGGTTAAGATAATAAACGTAGGTGGTGGATTAGGAATCAACTACAACGACCCTAATGGGGAGCCTATATCTGATTTTGCACGCTACTTCGAGATCATGCACAAAAATCTTAAAGTAAAACCAAATCAAGAAGTACACTTCGAACCAGGTCGCTCTATTGTTTGTCAATGTGGTTCATTGATCACTCGTGTTCTTTATATTAAGGAGGGAGTAAATAAGAAGTTTGCCATCGTAGATGGAGGTATGACTGAACTTATTCGCCCAGCTTTATATCAAGCATATCACAAGATTGAGAATATCTCATCAGAAGAGGCTATCGATAAGTATGACGTTGTAGGTCCTATTTGTGAATCATCTGATGCATTTGGTAAGGATGTGAAACTAAATAAGACAAAACGTGGTGATCTTATTGCTCTTCGCTCTGCTGGAGCTTATGGGGAGATTATGGCCTCACAGTACAACTGCAGAGCACTTCCTGCATCTTACCTTAGCGAGGAACTTTAAAAGATATAATCGCTGCTTATGACCAAACTTTTTAGATTGATAAAGATCATAGTCGTAACCTTCCTACTATCGAGTATATTAAGCGTTATTATACTACGATTTGTTCCTGTATACTTTACACCGTTGATGATTATTCGATCAGTTCAACAGATAACAGATGGAGAGCCTTTGATACTAAAGCATAAGTGGGTACCAATAGAGGAAATATCTCATAATCTCGTACAAGCAGTTGTTGCGTCCGAGGATAATCTGTTTATCGAACATGACGGTGTGGACCTTGATGCAATTAAAAGTGCTATCGAGTACAACAACAAAGGTAAAAAAATGAGAGGTGGTAGTACTATTTCCCAACAAACAGCCAAGAATGTTTGGTTATGGCCTGGTAGAAATTGGATTAGAAAGGGGTTAGAACTATACTTTACTATGCTCATGGAGTTTTTCTGGAGTAAAGAGAGAATCATGGAGGTATACCTAAACTCCATTGAAATGGGTAATGGTATCTATGGTGCAGAAGCTGTTGCAAAGGCTAATTTCAAAAAAACTGCATCTAAACTATCAAAGTCTGAAGCTGCAACTATTGCTGCAACACTTCCAAATCCTAGGAAATTCAATTCAGCTAAACCGTCTCCCTATATTGTGAAACGAAGAGATAAGATAATGAGACTTATGGATCTAATTGGTCCTGTAGAGCTATAAATAAAAGCAATGAGGCAAGATGGGAATTTCCATCTTGCCTCATTGCTTTTATTTATTGTTACGTAGGGTTTGCTGAAAATAGCTTAATCCCCTGAGTGTCAACTTAGCAATCTCTATATTATTTGTATAAGTACACGATTATTAGTATATTTGGTCTTAAACCCTTGCATTATGATTCGACATAAAGATAGCCAGCAGCTAC
>JBOFEN010000088.1:0-10960 GCA_051648105.1 Bacteroidales bacterium | reverse complement strand
AAGACATATAAGCATCTGCGATATTACAGAGCTACCATGGTTATAGATAGTTGAACATAGCTGAACAGTTGTTGCACCAGCAAGAATAACCTTAATGGCATCTTCCCATTCATGAACACCAGTAGATGCAGAAAGGTCTATATTAGTTGTTTTCCCAGAGACGATCCCGACCCATCTGATCACTTTGCTTAGATCTTGAGGGTTGCTAAATACATCTCCTGAAGTAAACTCCATGGTATTGATATTGATATCAACAGGATAGAAGCGATTGAATAGAACTACACCTTTTGCGCCAGCTCCCTTAAGAGACTCAACAAGGTGTACCAAATTATTGTGATTCTCACCTATCTTAACAATAACAGGAATAGAAAGCTCCTTAACAACATCGCGAACAATAGCCACATGCTCTGCCACGCTATCTTGTGCACTCCTCTCTGTGTGTACTATACTTATGTTTAGCTCTAATGCTGAAGCACCCGCCTCTTGTATTGCCTTAGCATATGAGATCCATTTCCCACTCTTATAACAGTTTACACTTGCAATAACAGGTATTGAAAGGCTCTTTGAAGCACCCTGTACAAGAGATAGATACTCACTCATTCTCTCTGCCTCGATATAGCCAGAAAGATAATCCGCAGCCTCAGGATAGTCATTATTGATCATAGACTGAGCTGTTAAGATATCAATCTGCTCTTCAAAAAGAGACTTCAATACGATGGCACCCACGCCAGCTTGCTCCATCTCTATGCACTTCTCTAGTGAGTTAGTCAATCCTGAGCTACTAACGATTAATGGGTTTCTCAGGGTTAAACCAGCATAGTTTACTTCTAAATTTACCATAGTATTAATATGTTTAATGGCTTATTATTCATTATTATATTACACAAAGAGGACTATTGGCGAACACCAAAGATTGTACTACCAATGCGTACGTAGGTGCTGCCCTCCTCAACTGCTAATTTATAGTCGTCAGACATACCCATAGAAAGCTCACAAAAACCTGGCTTATCACTCATAATGGTTTGGCGCAACTCATTATAGAATGAAGAAAGTGAATTAAACTCACTTTTTATCAACTCCCTATTATCTGTATATGTTGCCATACCCATCAAGCCCACAATCTCAACACTCTTTAGAGATCTGACAAGATCGCTCTCAAGAAGCTCACGACACTCTTGGAAATCAAACCCAAACTTAGTATCTTCTTGAGCAATATGCACTTGAAGCAAGCACTTAATCTTGCGATCAGCCTTGAGAGCATAGCGCTCTACTTCAGCCAAGAGCTTGGAAGAGTCAATGCTATGTATTGTATCTGCGATAGCAACAACTTGTTTCACTTTATTTGTCTGAAGATGTCCAATAAAGTGCCACTCAATATCCTTTGGTAACTCAGCCTGCTTTACAACAAATTCCTGAACCCTGCTCTCCCCAAAGATACGCTGACCAGCATCGTAAGCCTCACGAATAGACTCAACCGGATGAAACTTAGATACGGCAATAAGGCGACACTCCTTTGGGAGCGCCGCCTTAATCTCATTTATTTTACTCTTGATATGACTCATACTCAGGTTTTGCATCTTCCCCATCCTCAGAGAATGGGAAAATATCCATTATCATAGTTTCGGAAACAGCTGCAATAATATAGTCAGCCATAGTGCCTTTCATACCATTATCAAGGTTTGCAACAGCCTCGCGAAGGTCTCCAGCTTGAACCAACATAGCAACAGATGTCTTCTTCTCAACACCGCTACGCTCGTCAAGAGTGACAAATTGCACTTTACACTTAAACCATCTATCACCTGTCTCGTCGGTAAATATTTCGCTAATTCGAGCACGTTTGATATCTTCAACAGTGAACTCACCAGTAATAAAAGGAGAAACCTCCTTAATAATGCGAGCTTCAGCCTCAGTAAAAGATAGAGCATCTACTAGATATGGCTCAGTTACCTTCTTCACCATACCATTCTCCATCGTCTTTTCGTAACGAACCTTACACTCAAACCAGTTATTCATATCTTTTTTTCCTTTAGTTTTATTTATTCTTGCTACAAATATATCAATTAATTTCAACTATCATCGCCTTATAACCATCTACGATTTTTAAAAAATAGGAAAGCTACAATCGACATGATTATTGATATTAGTATTATCATCAAAAAGCCCCACTGAGAAGATTCAAAGGAGTTAGGCACATTCATTCCATAGAAACTAGCTACACCCGTTGGAATCATCAGAATTATAGAGACCGAAGTTAAACGCTTCATAATAACATTCAAGTTATTCGAAATGATTGAAGCAAATGCATCCATCATTCCCGCTAAGATATTTGAAGCAATATCAGCTGAAGCGTGAGCTTGTTGAAGCTCAATATCTACATCTTCAAGCAACTCTTGATCATATTCAAGCCCAGAGTGTCTTAGGTAATTCTTTAGTTTAAGCAACAATATCTCATTTCCTCTGATAGAGGTTATGAAATAAACAAGAGTCTTCTCTAACTTCATCAGACGCAGAAGCTCTTCATTACGTATTGATCTCTCCAACTCCTTTTCTGCATTCCTTATATTACTATTGATCTGCTTGAGATATTTTAGGAACCATACAGAAGAGGAGATGAATAGACTAAGAACAATATCTATATTTTGTCTACCCTCCATTGCTTTGCGTTTGGAGTGTGCAATAAAGTCATTAATCATCTCTGCGGGATAGTTACACACTGAGACAAGCACATCACCCTTCATAATAATACCAAAAGGAACAGTCACAAAAGAACCATCTACCTCTATCGATCTTGCTGGGATACGCATAAGTATCATTCTCCAACCCTTCTCTACTTCAATACGAGGACGCTCCTCATCATCTGCAATATCATTTAAGAATGACTCTGGAATACCTAACTCATCTATCAAGTAAGACAAGTCTTCTCCAGTTGCCATCTGCACATTCACCCACGCTCCAGGCACCCAAGAGTCCACCTCTTGAAAGCCTTGGTTACAGACCAAAAATCTAACCATAAAGAAATCTCTCCCTCTTTTCTTAATTACTAAATAGCGTTTGATTCGAAAAGAGGGCAATACCTCTTGACGAATTAATCAATGTCTCTTAACCTATAACTATCATCATCCATTGTTGATCACAATAAAATTCTTATAAATTGTCTGCAAATATAGTCAAAAGCCTCCACAAAGACGAAAACTCTTTGTGGAGGCTCAAGATTAATTTATTATAAGATGTAAGATTTGATCCTATTTAGAGATCAACTTATCCTTATAAGCAGTAAACTCACTCTTTAATGAGTCAAATGTAGACTTAACTGACTCTATACCCTCAGCCCTAAAAGCATTAGCCCCAGCGAAAGCATATCCTCTATTGAGGTTACCTTTGAAGGCATTATATAGCGCAAGCATAATACAGTATGGGCTCTTTGATATGTCACAGGTCTTAATACAGTGGAAAGGACAGCTCTTAGGCTGCTTCTTACCATCTCTTACTTCTTGTATAAAGCTACTATTAATGGCTCTACCAGGCATACCAACAGGACTCTTTATTATCTCAATATCAGAAGATGTAGCCTTTATATAACTCTCCTTAAAGGCTATATCGGCATCACACTCCTCTGTTGTAACAAATCGAGTTCCCATTTGTACTCCGCTAGCTCCAAGCTCTAGCATCTTGTGAATATCCTCACCGGTATATATCCCACCGGCTGCAATAACAGGAATTCTCACATTGTACTGCTCCTCAATAGAACTAATCTCACTAACGACCTCAGTTAGTACTTGCTCCAATGAGTATTTTGTATCTTCAAGCTGATTCTCCTTGTAGCCTAGGTGTCCTCCAGCTTTTGGTCCTTCAACAACTACTGCATCTGGCAGGTAGTTATAATTCGCTTTCCACTTCTCACAAATAATTTTTGCAGCTCTAGCAGAAGAAACGATAGGCACCAACTTAGTTACACTATCCTTATTAAGGAATGATGGTAAATCAAGTGGTAGACCTGCACCAGAAAAGATAATATCAACCTTCTCTGCAATACTTGTCTTAACCATATCTGCGAAATTTGTCATTGCAACCATCACGTTTACACCGATAATCCCTTGAGCCTTTTCGCGTGCTTTTCTAACCTCTTCTTTAAGGCCAAGAATACTAGCCTCTGCGTAGTTGCTAGATAGTTTATTGTATAAGAGTCCTAATCCAGCGCTGGATATAACGCCAACTCCACCCTCGTTTGCTACGGCTGAGGCCAATCCAGAGAGTGAAATACCAACACCCATACCCCCTTGAATAATAGGGACACGGATAGTCAATCCTCCAATGTTTAATTCTTTCATCTGATTATATATATATTGAGTAAAATCGCACAAATGTATACTTAAATGTGCAAAGTGTGCAAACTACAATGTTAATATATATTTATATTACTCAACTTACGAAAGAATTAATTATAAAATGATCTTTTCAAGATCATCAGGCACACAAATGGTTCCATCAAAATATTGAGAAGCCTCAAGGGTATACAACCTCTTGCGCTCCTTCAAGTTCTTATCCTCTGTGTGATATAATATTAGATTACGAACATTAAGCTCTTGGGCTAATTTAGCGGCATCAAGAGCTGTAGTATGCGACTTCTCATAAGGCTTGAAGATATCTCTATCAGAATAGAGACAGAATGCCTCTGCCAAAAGCCAATCACACCCCTCAACAATACTCTTAGAGCTCTCATCACAAGGCTCATCACCTAAACAGACCAATCTCTCACTTGTAGGGAAAGTCACTTCACAACCAAACTGCTTAGCTTTATTCGATTTAATGTCAAAAAAGCTCAAAGAGAGTCCAATGATATCTTTGTTATCCCCACACTCTACACTCTCGAATTTTATTGACTCACCAAAAAGCTTTAGTAGTTTCTTTGGAAGAGTCATCTTACAAAACTCCTGGAGATTATTGATAACTACATCGTGGCCATAGATTGTAAATTCACCTACATAACTACCCTTAAGCATCATTGTAGAGATGGCCCTCACGATCCAAATAGCACCCAATATGTGATCCGTATGACTATGCGTTACAAACATAGATCTTATAGATGTCATTTCAATGCCAGCTGTTGAGAGTTGCTTAATAATTCCATTTCCCCCACCAGCATCTACCAACAAACACTCCTCCCCATGCTTAATTGCAAAGCAAGTATTATAACACTCTGTGGCCATAGCATAGCCTGTACCCAAAAAAACTATCTCTCTATTTTGTGTCATCACCTTTACAAATCAATAAATAAAAATCTAATCCTACTTCTCTGTCATGCGCTTAATGATGCTGTACGCTTCGCTAATACCCAACTCTCCAGCCTTGCTAAGATCAAGTATAGCCTTATCATTATTATTTTGCATTAAGTATACCAATCCTCTGTTAAAATAGGCCTCTGCAAATTCCGGCTCTATACGTATTGCCTCATTATAGTCAGACAAAGCGTTACGCCAATCCTTCTGATTAAATCGAAGATTTGCTCTATTAAACCAAGCATAAACGAATCGAGGATTTAGTTCAATAACCGTATCATAATCCCTCAAAACCATTTCAAACTCCAGACTATATACATTCAGTCCTTGCACTCGCCTATCTGTTTTTGCCTTGACCGAAGCAGTAGGAGTACCACTTAAAAGCAATTTACCAGCTTTAGGCTCCAACTCCTCCTTCTCCGTTGCTTGAGTTATCTCTATCTGTTTTGATCTTACCACTGCTCTTTGGAAATATGCTAATGCAAACTTATCTTGTAAGAAAATAGTACGATTAAGATCCTCAATTGAGCTCGTGAAGTCTTGAATAAGCATAAAGTCTAGAGCTCTTCCAAAGTAAGATATTGCATCATTGTGATTCATATCAATACGCTTTGAAAACTCGTCAATGGATGAGAAGTGCTTCTGCATCTGCTCCTCATTAAGAGGTGGTTCATTGTATACAAGGAGAAGTTTTCTACCAAATGGGGTACGCTGATTAAACACTTCAAGCTGTTTATCGTAATATAAACGCTGCTTGAGTTGATCACCCCTCTCATAGTAGCTTAACAAGAAGTTACCTATAAGCTGAACAGGCACATTACGCTCTTGTATACGCCCCCTAAACTGTCCCTCATATTTTGAGTTTAGCTTATTATCATCAGCAACCATCAACTTCTTAAAGTTATTTAGGTTAGTGTCCGACTCCTTTCTTGTTGTAGAGCTGTCATCGTCGCTGTTTGCATCAGCAAGATCATCAGATGCGATGGGTTGATTAACCCTGTTTGCACGTTTTTCTCTCTCCTCTTTCTCCATATTTATGGCAGTCCAATAGTCTACTTCAGCACCACGTGTATCGTTTATCTTGCGTTTCAGATCGGAACGCATATAATAACCAGGTAGAAACTTAGGATGTTGATCAAGCACAACTGTTATATCCCCTATTGCTCCTCTAACATCACCAGTCTCATTACGAAGAATACCGCGGTTGTAGTAAGCAAAATAGTTATCTGGCTCTATCACAAGCAATTTATCAAAATCAGATATAGCCCTATTGTTATCCCCCACTTGAGAACGAAGCAGACCTCTATTATAAAGAGCCATCACATTGTTTGGCTCGAGATCTATGACACGATCATAATCCCCCATTGCCCCACGAAGGTCATTCAAGTGATAACGAACTATCCCCCTATTGATAAGAAGTCCCGTAGCGTCGGGCTGTAGTTTCACAGCCTCATTAATATCATCCAAAGAAAGCTTATACTCCTTTTTACCATAATGGATCATAGATCTATAAACCCAGGCTTGCGGAAGCTGCTTATCTATCTCTATAGCCCTGTTGAAATCCGTTAAGGCTAAGGTCGTATCCTTAACCTCAAGATAGTAATTACCTCGAGTAACATAACCGTTATAAAAATTTGGATGGTATCGCAACAGTACCTCAAGATCGACCTTGGCACTATCTAAATCCTTACTCTGAATACGAGCTTGTGACTTATTAGTAAGCAAACTTCTGCTCTCTGGAGAGAACTCCAATCCCTTATTATAATCCTCTACTGCCTTTTCATACAACCCCATATTCTGTCGCGCAATACCCCTGCACTCATATGCATTAACAATGAATGGATTACGCTCAAGTGCCATGGAACAATCCTCTTCAGCACCTTTATAATCATCCAGATTTAGCTTTGCAATAGCCCTATAGAAATACGGTTCCGCCAAATAGGGTTTAACCTTTATAACCTGATTAAAATACTGAATAGATAGAAGATAGTCCTCAAAATATAGAGCATTGCGACCAATAGATAAAACCTTATCAGTGTTTATCTGTGCAAATGTAAGGGTGAATGTTGCGAGTAACGCTAAAATGATTCTGTTTCTTAGTGTCAACATTGTATCTAGTTATATTGTAACTTGAGCCCATATTTAGGGATTCGATATGGGACAAATATAGATAAATTAATGGAATAATTGAGAGTCAATTGGTGCATTCTTATACCAAAAGGCTACTTTTGCACCATGAACGGAATATACATACACATACCATTTTGTAAGAAGAGATGCCACTATTGTGACTTCTTCTCCACAACTGGACAAGATACCCAAGCCGCTTACGTCAACTCACTTTGCAAGGAGGCGGAAATGCGGACTAATTACCTCCCATCAAAAGAGATAAACACTATCTACTTCGGTGGTGGTACCCCTTCACAACTCCTACCAACAGAGGTAAGTCAGATTCTTGATCGCTTGAAGTCTAATTATGACCTCTCAAACTGCCAAGAAGTTACCTTTGAACTCAACCCTGATGACATTACAGCTGAATACCTTCACTCACTAAAAGAGAGTGGCATAAATAGACTTAGCATAGGCATACAGAGCTTTGACGACGAACTACTCAAAAGGATTAATCGTCGACACAATATGGTTCAAGCCGTAGAGTCAGTCAAGCTAGCTCAATCGATTGGGTTCGATAACATTAGTATAGATCTAATGTATGGCCTCCCTGGGCAAACTATTGAGATATTCAAAAACTCTCTCGATATTGCTCTAGGATTAAACGTACAACACATCTCATCCTATCACCTAACGTACGAGGAGGGCACCGTACTATACAAATGGCTCAAAGAGGGGAAGGTCAGCGAACCCAATGAAGAACTAAGCCTCGAGTACTTTCAACTTCTCATAAACACTCTACGCCAAGGTGGATTCAGACACTACGAGATCTCCAATTTTGCGCTTCCCAACAGAGAATCAAAACACAACTCATCATACTGGGAGGGTGTACCCTATCTAGGTCTTGGAGCATCCGCCCACTCCTTCAACGGCAGGGAGAGATCATGGAATGCCTCTTCAATAAAAGAGTACATAGATGCTAACACCAATGGCACCTCATGTTCTGAAGGCGAGGAGACGGATCTCACAACATCCTTCAACGACTATATCATAACCTCACTGCGAACTGCAAGAGGGATAAACATTCGCCACATATCAGAACAGTTTGGCGAAAAGCTAAAACTTCACACTCTGAAATGCGCTACCCCTTGGCTTGAATCAGGCAAGCTAAAGTGGGGATATGGATTGGGCATACTAGAGCAAGAGTCACAGGATGTAATCTCACTATCCACAGAGGGCATATTCCTATCTGATGCAATCATGGAGGAGTTGATATACGTATAATCATCCTCTTTTGCGATATATTAATCAGCAATAATGACCTATCTATAATCACAATATAGATAGGTCATTACTTTTCCACTTATAGAAGAGTACAAAAGTGCTCATAGAAAAGAGTGAAACCTCTCATAGAGTTCACCCAAACTGCCAAGAGAAATTAGCCTCAGCCAAACAGCAACTCCGCCACTGCCTAATTACAAGTTAGGCAGTGGCGGAGTTCTATTTACCCTTAGCCTAAATTACACTATAGAACCAACAAAGCATTAACCCCACCACCCTATTTAACAAATCACTATTAATAAAACAGCAAAATACTCTCACAGAGTCTTAGTTTTAGTGTTTTCTATTGCCACATTGCAACACTCTCTAACAATCAACCATTTACGGGTTGCAATAGACGGTTGCAATAGGTTGCAATAGAATTCTATTGCAACCAAAATATTTACCTTAATTACCAATACTATATTAACACAAACCACAAACTATGAATAAGAAGTCATACCCCAACAAATGACAAAAGTAAATAACAGCATCCCCAAAAGTTAAAACCACCAAAAAACAGTTCCTCAAAACAGATGTAAAACTCACAGAGTTTCACATCTGCCACTCACATTTGGATTTTACAAAAATGGATAAGTGATGGAAGAAATAGGATTATCCACGAATATGAACGGATAAGAGCTATGCTACCACTTCGCAAAAACAGAGCTTTATGTATCACTACTAATAAGCTTGAAGATGTTGTTTTCTAAACAACTGGTGGTTGAAAATTATGAATTATGAATTCAGCATTATGAATTATAAATTGTTTACTGCGCAGTGGTAACGAAGCTCCCATCCGATATATCCGTGGACAAAACAACATAGAGTAAGTCAATCAATATCCGCAATTATGAATTATGAATTCAGCATTATGAATTATAAATTGTTTACTGCGTAGTGGTAACGAAGCTCTTATCCGATAGATCCGTGGACAAAACAACATAGAGTAAGTCAATCAATATCCGCAATTATGAATTATGAATTCAGCATTATGAATTAATTATTATATCCGTGGACAAAAAAGGCTGTGAGTTCAAGTACTAAAGTCACAGACTTTATACCCAAAACCCTGTGACTTACTACCTCCAACTCAGTGCAAAATCAACCAATACCAAGCTAACAAAAAACCTAATACTAGAGCACCATTAGGCTGTGAGTAAATACCGCAGAACCTCAACCGTTAACAACCGCTCTCAATTTAACAAATCACTATTAATAAAACCACAAAATCCCCTCACAGAGTCTTAGTTTTGGTGTTTTCTATTGCCACATTGCAACACTCTCTATCAATCAACTATTTACGGGTTGCAATAGACGGTTGCAATAGGTTGCAATAGAATTCTATTGCAACCAAAATATTTACCTTAATACTAAGTAGCATATTAACACGAAACCTCAACACAAACCCAGCGCTCAACAAAAGACTAAAGTAAATAACAGCACTCCCAATCGTTAAAACCACCAAAAAACCGCTTCTCAAAACAGATGTAAAACTCTGTGAGTTTTACATCTGCCCCTCACATTTGTATTTTACAAAAATGGATAAGTGGTAGAAGAAAGAAGTTTATCCACGGATCTGAACGGATAAGAGCTACGCTACCGCTTCGCAAAAACAGAGCTTTATGCATTGCTACTAATACGCTTGAAGATGTTGTTTTCCAAACAACTGGTGGTTGAAAACCACCTAATTATAGGCACAAGGTGCAACCTTGCGCCAGTACTGCGACCAAGTGTGTAACAATCTCTTATTGCATTTTGGTTCAAGGCTGCGCCTTGGACCTATCATTTGCTAAGTTGCACCTAGCAGCCTTTGGCAAAAGCCACTCCAATAAAACCCAACGAATTACAAAGTCATACCCCAACAAGAGACAAAAGTAAATAACAGCATCCCCAAAAGTTAAAACCACCAAAAAACTATTTTTCAAAACAGATGAAAAACTCACAGAGTTTCACATCTGCCACTCACATTTGTATTTTACAAAAATGGATAAGTGATGGAAGAAATAGGATTATCCACGGATCTAAACGGATAAGAGCTACGCTACCGCTTCGCAAAAACAGAGCTTTATGCATTGCAAATAATACGCTTGAAGATGTTGTTTTCTAAACAACTGGTGGTTGAAAACCACCTAATTATAGGCACAAGGTGCAACCTTGCGCCAGTACTGCGACCAAGTGTGTGACAATATCTTACTGTATTTTTGGTTCAAGGCTGCGCCTTGGACCTATCATTTGCCAGGTTGCACCTGGCA
>JBOFEN010000087.1:0-18804 GCA_051648105.1 Bacteroidales bacterium | reverse complement strand
GTAGCTGCTGGCTATCTTTATGTCGAATCATAATGCAAGGGTTTAAGACCAAATATACTAATAATCGTGTACTTATACAAATAATATAGAGATTGCTAAGTTGACACTCAGGGGATTAAGCTATTTTCAGCAAACCCTAAGTAAGCCCCCTTTTAGTCAAATAGTGTTGTTCCAGATGGTAACCCTTGTAATAGATATATGATCGATCCATTGCAATAAAACTTCCGTTTGATAGCTACAGCTCATTAATTATCATATGATTATGCGTTGCTGCTGATGTGAATTCTATCGAATAAGCGGCTGCTTCTGTTGCTTTTAGGACAGTATGTACTTTAATACCAACTATCTTCTTGCTATGCTTAGGGTTACGGTCTACATCTTTTAGAATGTTGGTGAGTTGTAATTTATAATAGCCCATTAAAAATGAGTAATAAAGTGTTAGTGTCCATCTAGCTTCTTCACATAGCGATCATAGTTACCTAACCTAGGTCCTTGATCATTTTCTTGTCAATAAAATTTAATAGCTGACAGTATAGCGGCTGTCCGGTAAAATGTGTATGTTTGCTCATGGTTGAAATATTTGGAGTCGGAAACCATAAAGTAAACCAAAAGGGTTGAATCTAATTGAAGATTTAACCCTTTTTTTTGTGCGTCAAAAAACTTTTACCGGACAGCAATAATATAGAGTATAATATGAAAGAGGTCTTAAGTATAGGAGTCAATCCCCTATACTTAAGACCTCTTTCTTTTCTTTAATTTGGCATCACCTTATACCTCTTGTTTGGCAGTTTTCAACTGCCAGTTGTTTGTAAAACAGCATCTTCAATCGTAGTTGGTGGTATTGCCAAAGTCAGTCAGGTTTAATCTCACATAGATAATTTTGAGGGGTGGGGTATTTTTTCTAAGGAGATTAGATTGCAAGCAATGATTTTATATATATTTGTAAAATATATAAAATTACTGCTTATTTAGGATAATACCCTTTGAGTTTGATAATACCGATAAACGTGGAAAACAAATTATAAATATATGAGAAAAACTTTACTATCTATTATCGGTCTGCTCTGCTTTATGGTCATGCAGGCCCAAGTTACCAAAACAGTTAATATGACTCAGGCAGGAACACTCGCCAATGTATTAACAGCTGATGAAAAAACAAAGATTACGGATCTTACTTTGACTGGACCCATTGATGCGCGGGATTTCAAAACCATGCGCGACTTGATGCCTCTTCTTGCTGTGCTGGATATTGAGGGGACGAATATAGAGCAATATAGTGGTTCTGAGGGAACGTCTTCATTCGGTGGGACTTATTCTGCAAATGAAGTTCCAAGGAATGCATTTTTTCATAATAATGGAAACACGACACTAAAGACTGTGAAATTTCCATCAGCTCTTACCTCGATTGGAAGTTATGCATTTTATAATTGTAATGGATTGACAGGCGAATTAAGTCTTCCATCAGGTCTTACCTCGATTGGAGATTATACATTTTATAATTGTAATGGATTGACAGGCGAATTAAGTCTTCCATCAGGTCTTACCTCGATTGGAGATTATGCATTTTCAGGTTGCAGTGGATTGACAAATATTCGTTCTTATGCCCAGATCCCTCCTATACTATCTAGTAGTATAGGAATCAAAATAGCATTTGTACCCAAAGGGTGTAAGGCAGCTTACCAATCTGCAGGATATTGGAAAGATTTAACTATTATTGATGAAGAGAAAGCCTATTCACTCCATATCAATTCGCCGGGAACGATTGGGGAGACACTTCTAAATGCCGGAGGGAGACCTAATAGTGTAACAAGTTTGGAGTTGACTGGAGAATTAAATAATGATGATTTCTTCTTGATTAGAGATAATATGCCTTTACTCCATACTATTAATATGGAAGGGTTATCTAATGTATCTATCCCAAATGAAGCATTTAGAGATAAGGCTACTCTCTTGAATATGGTATTTCCATCAGGTCTTACTTCGATTGGAAGTTATGCATTTCGTGATTGTAGTGGATTGACAGGTGAATTAACCCTTCCATCAGCTCTTACCTCGATAGATTATGGTGCATTTCATAATTGTAGCGGATTGACAGGTGAATTAAAACTTCCATATGGTCTCACTTCTATCGGTGGTTATGCATTTTCAGGTTGCAGCAGATTGACCGGCGAATTAATACTTCCATCAGCTCTTACCTCGATTGGGAGTTCTGCATTTTCTTATTGTAGTGGATTGACAACTATTCATATAAAGAAGAATGTGACGAGTATTCAAGGATCAGCATTCTCTAGTTGCACTAATGTATCAGAAATAAAGTGTGATGCTGTAACTCCACCAACTCTTGGAACTAATGTTTTCTCTGGTATCAACACTGAGACCTGCGAGCTATTTGTGCCACAAGGAAGCCAAATGAATTACCTTCTTGCTGCGCAATGGGGTACATTTGTGAATATTATTGAAATGGATCTGCCTGCTGAGAGTTATCTTGTCTCTTTTGTTATTTCTCAGGGTGGAACAGTAGGGTACAACGGAGGGAATGTAAGTAATGGATCTAAAGTAGAGATCAAAGCTGGAGAGTCGATGAATTTGACTTTTGTTCCGCAAGCAGGATATGCATTGGATGAGGTTGTTTTCGATGGTGAGGATGTGACTGCTCAGGTACAGAATAACCAATTGGTTTCTCCTGCTGTTGGCAAGGCTGTGACTGTCTCTGTATCGTTCAAAAGAGAGCAGTATGATGTGTATATTCTCACTGTAGGTAGTGGTGCAATTACTGCACATATTGT
This sequence comes from Bacteroidales bacterium, assembly GCA_051648105.1. Taxonomy (GTDB): domain Bacteria; phylum Bacteroidota; class Bacteroidia; order Bacteroidales; family UBA7332; genus UBA7332. The sequence continues at coordinate 16,018 of JBOFEN010000087.1, read as the reverse complement.
AGAGCACAATTCTACACATACTTACAGATTAGCTGCTGCTGAAGGTTATCTGATTGAGAATGTAATGCTTAATGGTGTTGATGTTACGACGGATCTTGAGAGTGGAAAACTGACCTTAAACGATATTAGTGAAGATCAGACTATAGTGATTACCTCAAAACGTGATGTAGGAACTTCTGAAATAGAGGTCTCTTCAGACAAAACTATTCGTAGCTGGAAAGCTAATGGTCAGTTGTTTGTTGAGAGCACCCAAGAGATGAGTGGTGCGGAAGTGGTGGATATGAGTGGTCGTACTGAATGCTCCATCTCGAAAACAGCTTATGCTTATGTGCTGGATATGCCCTCTAACGGAATGTATGTGGTTCGCATACGCACAGTGGAAGGTGAAGTGAAAACGGTGAAAGTATCGTTGTAAGAGGAATTTTTCTTGGTGCAAAGTTGTACTTTGTGCCTACAATTTGCCTTTTTGTAAAATCCATTTAATACCGGCAGATGCAAAACTCTCAGAGTTTTGCATCTGTTTTTTTCTATCTACATCAGCTTGGATTAACAATTAGGGTTATTGTTCTTTACTTAACTTCTCTCTCAAATCGTAATATTACTAATTAGAGAGTGTTGTTCTATGAGTTTGTATCACTTTTTAATATAATTTTTTTGGTTGCAATAGAATCGTATTGCAACCTATTGCAACCGTCTATTGCAACCCCTAAAGGGTTGATTGTGAGAGAGTGTTGCAATATGGCAATAGAAATCATCAAAACTAAGACTCTGTGAGGGGATTTTACTGTTTTCTTAATAGTGATTTGTTAAATTAGGGGTGGTTGTTAACTTCTGATCCACTAAGATATTTAGGCACTGCCTAATGGAGGTTTACCCTAAGGCTTTTGGGTGTTTAGGCTGAGGCTAACTACTAGTTAGGCAGTGCCTAATTTTGCACTGAGTTAGGGGTGAAAAGTCAAAGAGATTTGGGTGCAAACTCACAGGGTTTTACCCCTAAAGTCACAGACTTTTGTCCACGGATCTCCACGGATGGGAGCTTCGTTACCACTGCGCCATCTTTTTAATTCATAATTCAAGTTGGCAACTCTGTTAGTTATTACCAAATCTTACACTTAATCTTAACTATGGGCGAAGCAGTAATATTGACCAAAGAGTTACACCCCTTCAGGGCTTAGTTACATCGTTATCTCATAAACCTAGCCCTTATAGGCTAGGCTAACTGATTACATCCCTTTGGGGCTAAGATTAAAGTAGGTGTTATAAATGGCAGGTAATTACTATTGTATAATACGAAATAAAAGCGATGGCCAATTTGGGCACTGCAAGTGCGGCAAGTAGCTAGCCTATGGAGTTAGCCATGGGATTGATGTGCAGTTTTAAATAGTAAGTCCCGACTCATCTATTGATAGACGAGTCGGGACTTATTATTGTACTTTATGGTTTTTATCAGACATCAAAGATACTTAGGTTTGCTGTCGGACCATTCCCCTTCAATGATTAAGTACAGGTAGTAAGATTAGTTACTGCTTCTTAGCTCCCTTTTTTGAGGGTTTTACCACCTCTTCAGTATACTCTATTATCATCTCTTTTGGTGATGATGATAGGTGTTTAATCACAGCATACTTCGCAGCAGCAATTGTTTCGCGGTTAACCTTTTCAATAACACTTCCGCGAGCTACATCCTCTAGAGTCACATATCCCTCGAGTAGAAGTAGCTGTATGATCATGTTGTTGATGTTTGTCTCGCTACTGTAGCCTTGAGCATGATAGAGTAGTTCCATCTTGGCGGTGAACTCTTGAGCAAACTCTGAGTAGTTAGGTAGGCTCATCAACTCTTGGTAGGTCTCGCTGAAGCTAGAGAGCTCAATGTTGAGGTTTGGATTCACCAATAGTGGGCTGAACTGATGTGAAGGATCGACAGGATGGAAGTTTACGAGATTACTCATATCCATACTCATTGATATGTCGTCCATACGGCGGTAGTCAGCTTTGCGCATCTCTTCGAGTTGGTAGATGAAGAAGTTGTATCTCCAGATCTCAGAGCTGTTCATTGCTCCTTTGAAGATATGGAAGTACTTCTCATTGATCAATCTCTTGACATTGCGTTTGCCTTGGTTGATCTCTGGTCTATTGATACGTACCTCTTGGATGAGGTTCTTAAGCTCCATTGCTGCTTTTTGTGGACCAGTGATCTCACGACCTTTCTTGCCAATCTCAGTTGATATAATACCACACTTGATATTCTTGGCTTTGCCTTTACCATCTGCACCACCATTCATACATTTGACAAGGCTCATCACAACCTCTAGCTGTCCCTCCTCGGCGATGAATGGTTGTCCGCCTGGAGTACTAGCTATTGCGTCGTATATACTACTGAATATGGCTCTGTCAATAAGCATCCTCTCCTCTATGCCACTCTCAATATTTATTGCTTGAGCAATGAATCTGTTGTGTATGATGTCGAAGCTAACCTGTTTGATGTTCCATCTCTCCTTTTTGCGAGTGAAGCACTTGTTTGAGAAGATCTGGTTTACTATCTGTGTTAGGTCTATCTTGTCAATTAGTTTGAAGGATGAGGCTAGATAGTAGATTTTCTCAATTGGGTCAAACTCCCAGTCGAGTATGTCATCTAGGTAGTTGCCGTGGCGCGCCATAACATCAACTATGTTCTTATCGGCAGTGTATCGCTTCAGCGTACGTTGGAAGTTTGGCCCATCTTGGCTTGTAGCCTTCTCTTTGCGTTCGCCATGCGAATCTATATAAAGAAGGAAGTTCTCAGGATTATCTATGCGAGTTATGCCAGCCTCCTCCTTGGAGTAGTTGCCAGCAGATAGCATTATGTCTATCTTGTATGGCATGGTTATATCGCACATTCCAGAGAGAGTGGAGCGTGAGTTGAGGTCTTCAACGTTGCTGTCGGCACTGTTCTCGAAGAGGTATTTGTAGTACTTAATGTAGTCTGGGTCAAAGTCTGTTGTGCGACTGAAGTCACCAATCTCTGTTCCTACTCCATATAGATTACCTTGAGCATCTTGGAACTCATGGAACATATCACCAGCGATGAACTTAACGGATCTTATTCCTTCGAGGTTATTGCGAAGCCATTTGAGGATGAATGCAGCTATCATCTCTGATTTGCCAACACCGCTATCGCCGTTTATCTCAATGACGAATATGCTACCATCGTTCTCCTCAACAGCAAAGAGTGACCCGTGGCGTGGGGATCCACCCATCTCCTTGATCTTCTCATTTATGATAGTAAGTCGTGGTTTCTTAACATCTCCGAAATAGTCTGCCTTCTGCTTGAGTGGTGTTACTATACATTTGATGTTGCCGTTTGGTCCTTTGATGTCGAAGTATCCTATCTGAGGGAATGAGATCAGTTTCTCAGGTGCACCAAGGAAGCTGATTACATCAGGTACGAAGTTCTGTATGTCATCAAGGGTTATATCTTCGGTGTAGTTTAGTCTGTAGTTGTCAGTTAGGTACTTCATATATCCCTTTTGGAAAACAACAAGCTCCTTTACCATACCGTGTTTTACTATCTTACAGCGATAGTCATCTGCGTCCATTGTCTCGATGAATCGAGCCAAGCGGTTTGAGAAGAACTCTGAGTCTGGGCGTAGTTCAAGTAGTCTGAGGTACTCATTACCGCCTTTGTTATCACCATTCTTATCTTTCGAGCATGCTCGGTCTACCTTGTGGAAAGGGTACTCTCGCTTTTTGGCATCAGTGACGATACGAGTATGCTCCTGCACTGCTTGTTCAGATGCTATCACTCCGCACTTTGACATAAGGCGGTTGATCCAACTGATGGCTCCACCGTTGAACTCCTCAAGTGTAGTATTCTTCATCTCGAAGCCGCGGTATAGTGATATGCCGTGTTGCACCATCTGGTTGATGCTGGAGTTCTGCTTGCGGAAGGCTGTCTCAACGATGCGTACCATAGTGTGGGTATATCGTTTGTAGTAGTCAGTACCTTTTGTGCGCTTTATCATGCTGATGAAGAAGAGTACAACCTTGCGGCTGACGATATGTATCTCGTCTTCAGTAATTTTGATATCTTTTCGACGCATTATGTAGCTGCTGATCTCTTGTAGTTCTCGAGGTAGTATCTCAGTGATAAACTCCTCGGTAACCATCTTGAGTTCAGCGTCATCAAGCTCTTCTATCTTTTGGCTGAAAAACTTTAGCTTCTGTATGACGAGTTTAAAGAATGAGTCGTCATTGTGAAGAAGGTATAGATATAGTATTCTATCAGTGATTGATTTGTCTGCACCTATTCCATGAGCTATGGTGTCCATAATGTAACCAATACTCTTTTGAGAAAGCCTGCTCTCTTTGAATCCTTCTTGTTCGCGAAGTCTATTGATGAACTCGTCGACCCATATCTGAAGGTTAAGCTCAGAGATTGGTATTCCAACTATCTCCTCGAAGACTTCACCTGTTAGACTAACTATCTCACAGCGGCTTGGTTCGAGTTGGCTCTTCTCAAAGTTTAGATTGAAGTGTATTAGTATCTCTCTGATATACTTCTTGAGTATGACGTTTATACCCTCTAGTTTGGCTTTGTCAAGTTCAGCATTGCCCGTGGCATCAATAGCGAGTATCTTCATCTTACTATCAGAGAATAGTATGTGTTCCATCTCGATGAGTATCTCTCGCATCACGTTGCGGTCTGCTGGATCGTCTAATACATGGTCGTTTGGTTGGAATCCCTTCTTGTTGGTAATGTATTTAAGGATTACAGCCTTGCCATACTTAGAGCTAACGGTGTTGAAGTCTAGATCGGCAATGTCTGGAACGCTCTTGTAGATCTGTGCTAGTAGTGTTTCGTAGACTTTGGTGAATGCCGCACTACGAATGAATTCGGAGACATCGCGGCAGCTACCTATCTTGTCACCATGTAGTTCAATAACAGAGTTTACGGATCTATCAATTGTGGTAATTGATACACCACTTCTCTCTGGAGATGCATGATATAGTGTTCGTATATCTCTTAGCTGAAGAGATGGAGCTTTATCTCTTTTGTAGGATGATGAGTACTCATAGTCTTGAAGTATCTGACGCATAAGTTCCTTATCCTTATCACCATAGTCAAAGATCTGATCTAGTATAGTGTGGCTCTCCACTTCGTCGAAGCTTGGGTCAACTCTTTTTGTTGAGAATATCTCCCAGTATCTCATGAAGATGGTGAATGCATCTTTTAGTTCGGCTTTGAATGTGGTGAGGCTTGAGGCTTTGTCCTCGAGATATCCACCTACGGAGAACCTTACCAGACCTGTTGGGTATGGTACTACTGCCACTCCGCGGTATAGCGAAAGGTATTGGCTGAAGGTAAGTATGTCGGCGTATGAGAAGCCGCCTCTTATTCGGAAGTTAAAGAGGTATGAGCCGTCAGAGGCAATCCACTCGATGTTTGGATTGTTGAACTTCTGAGAAACCTCAATAGCTGCCTCTTTTGCTAATGATAGTCTCTCTAGCGACTCGGTGCGGAAGTTCTTGTTTACTCTGAACTTATTTAGATTGCTCACCAGCTGACGCTGATACTCAACGTAGAATGGTTTGCCATCATACTTGAAGTCGTCTGGAACGGCAAGTACATCTAGCTTGTCTAGTGCGAGTAGCTCGTCAAGTAGGAAGATGTATAGAGGGCTACCCTCGAATCCTGCTGTCTTGTGGAGTTGTCTATCTGTTTTGCTAGTTGCATTGTACTGCTTAGTTCTTCCAATCTGCTCGAGGATGAATTTGGTGATTGTCTCTTTGATCTTATGTCTCGAGGCGCTCTTTGGTAGTTCACTCTCTAGTATATCCTTTATTCTCTTTGATATCTGCGCAATCTCAAGAAGATTGTTGAGCATAAGGAGTGAGCAGTTGTTGCCGTGTGAGGCTGAGTTGTGTTTGCGAACGTATTCAACTACATCTTTAGCTTGTGGTGTAACAGCTAGAGCTCCTAGTCTATCTCCTGTGGCAGATAGGTTTTTCGTTGTGGAGAGTGAGGATACAGCCTTGATGTTTGCCTGTGACTGTATGTTGTTTATTATATATCTAGATAGGGATCTCCACTTTGGCATATTCTCACCATCAACCTTCACGCTGTCTGCGTATGCTTCGTCTAGGAAGAGGGTTATCTTGGAGCTGTTGATTAGTCGCAAGAAGTTATTCACCGCTTCGCAGTTGAAGTCTGTGTATCCCGTTGGATTGTTCGGGTCGTTGAGTAGTATGGTTGTGTTGTCACAGAATAGATCCCATAGCGATCCGCTCTCATCAAAGAGTGAGAGTGTTGACTTGATGCGTGTTAGCCTATCGTGAAGTCGTTGGTATGCCAATCGTCCATCTTCAAGATTCTCTATTTCAATGTCGAATGGGTTGATATCGAATGTGTCATCAGGTAGTAGGTCTTTATACTCCCATGCTTGCATCGCATTGTAAATGATGTATGGCTTTGGTCTTCCATTTGAATTGAAGAGAAGATCGCGTATGATCATCTGTACAGAGTCGGATACGGAGGTCTGCTCGAGGTTGCCTAGTGCAGCGAGGAACTCCTTTACTATTGATTGCTCTTCTGGTGATAGGGCATAGTATTTCTCCCTAATGCCTAGGTCGTTGAGGAAGTTGTCATATCTACCTTTGTTGTTCGACTCGTTCTCTATCTTACTTATATATGCTTGGTACTTCTCGAGGAATAGATTTATTCCGAAGTTCTTGTGGAAATGGTTCTTAAGTGTACGCTCGTAGTTGCTTGGGATAATGTCAAGTATTAGTCGACAAGCGCGTATCACCTTCTCAGAAAGAGGCTTGTATGGTTTTTGTAGTAGGTATTTTCCGTAGGTTCTTATCTGATTGCGCCCGCCTCCCTCGAGTACGCTAAGTATCTCAATGTGTTCGCTAGAGGAGTAGAAATATTGACGCATACGGAGCTCAAACTCCTCAATGAGTTCGCGTGTTTGCTCTTGTCGTAGCTCTTGTTTGTGACAGTTTTCAAGGAAGTAGATGAAGTCACGAAGCCTCTCAAGTGAGAACTTATCCTCAACGATTTTACGTGAGAAAAGGTCTAATTTGAATAGGTTAATCTGTTTTATAGGGTCGTTGTCGCCGTTCAACTGATCGTTGATAACCCTTTTTATCTCCTGTTCGTATGAGGCTATCTGTATCTCAATCTTCTCGCGGAACTCAGCCAAATAGGATGGGTTGACGCTTTCAAGAATGAGGCGGAGGTTCATCTGAGTGTTTGCTGGTGCTCCAAGCTTCTTTGTATGAACTTTATTTAGTGCATTGATAATGCCATTATGAAAACAGAATACTAATGATGTGTTTGAACTTCGGCTCTCGCGTGAGTCGTCAACAATAACGATGCGAGTGAGTAGTGGGAACCACTTGTCGCCAGAGTATGGATTTACTCGTGAATGGCGTACTTTTACAACAAATATTGAGGTGGTGTCATCAAGCATAGCGTTGTAAAGATCTTCGCTTGATGGGTTTTCCATGACTATTACTGCCTCTTTGCTAAATACGTCACCACGTAGTAGCTCGACGGCTTTGTCTGCTCTTCCTGAGACAACAGTTGGTATCATACCGTTTAGGCCCTTGAAATTTACGGCCCATCTAGCACGATTGAGGAAGTCAGCTGTTTCGGCCGAAGTCGTGTAGTGTGTACTTTGGCTTATCATCTGCTCGAGAGTGTCCATGAGGTAGTTCCAATGTGCTTCGTTTAGGTCGCCTGTCACTCCTATTACATCTCTGTATTTTCTGAGAATAGATATCTGCCCACCAAGTTGAACCTGCGAGATGAACTCAATGTGGTTGCTCTTGATAGGTGGTGTGCCCACTGAAAGATCGTGGCTCTTTTGGATGTTCTTAAGTAGAACCTTAGCATCTGGATTGGCAGTCTTAGTCTCGAGGAAGTCATCTATCTTCTTAACAAAAGTCTTTCGCCTATCGCTTATCTCAAAGGCTTTAGATTGATTTGTTGGATAGATCATCAGTGATACATCTGTATATCCAGGTATATCCTCTCTAAATTTCAATAGGTAGCGGTTGATCTCAGCTTGTTGGGCTGTGGGATCGTCTGGCTCTTCGAAACATAGTTTTACGAAACTTGTCAGATTGTCATAGATGTGTCGAGGCAGGAATATCTCGGCTCTCTCTCCCAGTGATTCGTAGAGATTGAGTAGCTGACGAGCCTCATTGCTTAGAAATGCTCTTGGTTCTCCTTTGATTTTCATCGTTTGTTTGGTAAAATAGTGAGTTAACAGAAAGCAAATAGCATGTTTTGCTGTGCAATATTAGTAAAATATTGGCAAAAGAGCGTTATTTTGCTAATATAAACACTCAATATCCTTACAAATGTATTGATGGTTGATCAGTTGTGTTACCTTTTATATACAAAAAGAGATGGTCATATCATCTGCTAAAGCAGTTTGATATGACCATCTACAATATGACTATTAACTCTCCTCAGATTGATATCTTGAGGGTGTGTCTCTTACTTCAGACCGCGACCTTTTAGTAGTGCCTCAGCATTTGGCTTAGATCCTCTAAAGTTAAGGTACATCTGCATAGGATCTATTGACCCACCTGGCTCAAGGATGTTCTTGCGGAATGAGCTTGCTGTCTCACTATGGAAGATGTCTCCTTTTTCAACGAATGCGTTGAAGGCGTCTGAGTCTAGTACTTCAGCCCATAGGTAGCTGTAATAACCTGCTGCATACCCACCTGTTGAGCTACTGAATATGTGGTTGAAGTAGGTTGATCTATAGCGTGGAACGATTGAGCTTATAAGTCCAATTTCGTTCATTGCGTCAGACTCAAACTCTAGGGCATCTTTTGTGTTGTCTTTCTCAAGTAGGTGCCACTTCATGTCTAGTAGTGCAGCAGCAACGAACTCTCCTGTTACAAATCCTTGGTTGAACTTAGATGCATTCTCCATCTTTGTGATTAGGTTGTCAGGAATAACCTCACCTGTTTGGTAGTGCTTAGCATATTGGCGAAGTACTTGTGGGTGTGTTGCCCAATGCTCCATTACTTGTGATGGTAGTTCAACGAAATCGGGTGGTACATTCATTGTTAGTCCTGGGTATGTAACCTTTGATAGTAGACCGTGTAGTCCATGTCCGAATTCGTGGAATATTGTGTTTACATCATCAAGGCTCAATAGAGCTGGTTTATCTCCCACAGGTTTAGTGTAGTTACCAACGTTTGTGACAACTGGTCTGATATCAATCCCATCAACAACGCATTGAGGGATGTAGTTGTCCATCCAAGCACCACCTTGCTTTCCAGCACGTGGGAAGAGGTCCATAAGGATTACACCAACGTGTGATCCGTCTGAATCAATAACTTTGAATGCTTGAACATCTTCGTGATACTTAGGGTAGTCAGTTAGTTTCTCGAAGCTAAGACCGAATAGTTGATTTGCTGTCCAGAATGCTCCTTGTATTACACTGTCTGCTTGGAAGTATGGTCTAAGCTCCTCTTCATCGAGGTCATACTTGGATTTGCGTATCTTTTCAGCGTAGAACCACCAGTCCCATGACTCAACTTTAAATGGATTAGCTTCGCTATTGATCATCTTCTGAATGTCAGCTGCCTCCTCTTTCATCTTTGGAAGTGCTGCAACCCAGATCTCATTAAGTAGATCAAGAGCCGCTTGAGGTGTTTTAGACATCTTTGTCTCTGTAGAGAACTCAGCAAAGTTCTTGTATCCAAGTAGCTGTGATTGGCGTATGCGAAGATTTGTGATATCTTTTACAAGGCGTTTGTTGTCTTGCTCGTTGCCATTCATACCACGGTTGATATATCCTTTGTATAGCTTCTCTCTAAGCTCTCTATTTTCAGCATACTGAAGGAATGGTATCATGCTTGGCTTGGAAAGAGTGAATACCCATTTCCCAGATAGGTTGCGATCATTTGCCTCTTGAGCTGCTGCATCACATACGCTTTGTGGTAATCCTGCAAGATCCTCTTTTTTGTCAACGACAAGTGTGAACTTGTTGTTCTCAGCAAGTACGTTTTGAGAGAAGCGAGTGCTCAACTGGCTTAGTTGCTTGTTGATCTCTTTCATCTCTATCTTCTCTTGATCATTAAGAAGGGCTCCAGAGCGTACGAAGTCTCTGTAGTAGTTATCAAGAAGTTTATTCTGCTCAGCTGTTAGAGCTTCACTCTCTCTATTTTGGTGAACACTATTTATTCTCTCAAAAAGCTTGTCGTTCATCGAGATCTTGTCTGAATGTTCAGCCAAAAGAGGAGATATCTCTTGAGCTATCTGCTGAAGTGTGTCGTTTGTTTCTGCACCTTCAAGATTGTAGAATATAGATAGGGTTCGATCTAACAATCTACCACTGTAGTCCAACGCTTCAACAGTGTTCTTGAAGTTAGCTGGTTCGCTGTTGTTTATTATTGCTTGAATCTCATCTAGCTGCTCTTGCATACCAGCTTGTATTGCAGGCATGAAATGGCGGTTGTGGATCTGCTCAAATGGAGGAATACCAAAAGGTGTATTCCACTGAGAAAATAGCGGGTTGTCGGCACTCTCTTTCTTTATGCCAGCACCACAGGACGAAAGAATTAGGCTCATAGCTAGAATCTTTACTGCTTTTTTGTTCATAATCTTTAGGTTTTCAAACAGGGTTATTTTGTGCGAAGATAAAAATAAAATTGGTTACTTTGTAGATCAATTAATAAACCTGTTATTAAACAATAATGAATAGAGTCAAACTTTGGGTAAATATATTGCGTCCTAAGACTTTAGCTGCTGGTTGGTCACCTGTTATTATAGGTCTTCTTGTTGCAAGCGAGAGCGTTGGTCTTGAGTGGATTGTGGCCATTGTTACGATGGTTGGGGCAACAGCTATACAGATAATCTCTAATCTGGTGAACGACTATTATGACTTTAAGAGTGGTTTAGATAAGGCGGGCAGAGTAGGATTTAAGCGTGCTCTAGCAGAAGGGGCTGTCTCTCCAAAGCAGATGCTGAGGGCTATCTTCATTACTACATCTATAGCATTGATCTCTGGTGCTTATCTAATTTATATTGGTGGTTTGCCTATTGTTCTTATTGGCATCTTCTCTCTGCTTTTTGCATGGTTATATACAGCAACCTCTAAGTCTCTATCCTATCTAGGTATTGCAGATATATTTGTATTCATATTCTTCGGCCCTGTTGCTTCGTTGGGGACAACATATCTACAAACAGGGGAGTTCTCTCTTAAGTCTTTACTTCTTGGTGTGGTGTGTGGTCTTATCTCAACATCTGTGCTGGTAGTTAATAATTTGCGTGACATGGATAGTGATAAGCTTCATGGCAAGAGGAGTCTCCCTGTTCGTTTTGGTAAGAGGTTTGGGCAGCTAGAGTATCTTTTTGCGATGTTGGGAACTCTTCCTGCTATATATCTAGCTGGAGGTGTGGAGTTGGGTCTTATCATCATTGTTCCTGCAATGTTGCTGTATAGATCACTATTAAAGGCACAAGGTGAGGAGTATAACTCTATATTGGCTAAGACAGGTATGATTAACATGCTTTTTGCTTTGGCAATAGCTATAGATATCCTCCTACTATAAGGGGGTGTATTGCCTATTGTTTGGTAATATGCTATATTTGTAAAACGTAGTAAATTAATAGATCTAATATATTTATATGATATCAGTTGAACGGGTTTCGATGGTCTTTGGTGGTTTCACATTGCTAGAGGAGCTTCAATTTGTGATTAGTAAGAGAGATAGAATAGCTCTAGTTGGTAAGAATGGTGCTGGTAAATCTACTTTGATGAAGATAATTGCTGGTCATGCAGAGCCAACGGCTGGTGTGGTCTCTACACCAAAGGATCTAACCATTGGATACTTACCTCAACATATGGTTCACCAATCTGGAAGAACTGTTCGTGAGGAGGCTGAGCTTGCTTTTGCTCATATATTTGAGATGCAGAAGCGTATTGAGCGCATGACTCAGGAGATGAGTGAAAGAACCGACTATGAGTCGGATGATTATATAGATCTTATTGATCGTCTTACCTATGCCAATGAGCAGTTGGCTATGATGGGTGGCGATAACTTTATGGCTGAGGTAGAGAAGACCTTGATGGGATTGGGTTTCTTGCGCTCTGATATGGATAGACAGACAACTGAGTTCTCTGGTGGATGGCGTATGAGGATTGAGCTGGCAAAGCTTCTTCTGCAACGTCCTGATGTGTTGCTTCTTGATGAGCCGACTAACCACTTGGATATTGAGTCTATACAGTGGTTGGAGCAGTTCTTAGCTAGTAGGGCTAATGCGGTGGTGCTTATCTCGCACGACCGTGCATTCCTAGACGCGGTGACGAATAGAACGATAGAGATCACTCTTGGTAGGGTTCATGATTATCGTGTTAGTTACTCAAAGTACGTTGTGCTTAGGGCTGAGCGTCGCGAGCAGCAGTTGAGAGCTTTTGAGAATCAGCAGAAGCAGATTCAAGAGACAGAGGCTTTCATTGAGCGTTTTAGATATCAAGCTAACAAGGCTGTGCAGGTGCAGTCGCGTATTAAGCAGCTCGATAAGATTGATCGTATTGAGGTGGATGAGGTGGATAATTCGAGACTATTCTTGAGATTCTCTACTGCAACTCGCTCTGGTGAGTTTCCTATCATAGCAGAAGGTGTATCTAAGTTTTATGGCGAGCATGAGGTGTTTAGTAATGCTACATTCACCATCAAGCGAGGGGAGAAGGTAGCCTTTGTAGGTAAGAATGGCGAGGGTAAGTCTACGCTTGTCAAGTGTATAATGGAGCAGATACAATATGGTGGTAGCTTGAAGCTTGGACATAACGTCAAGATAGGCTATTTCGCACAGAATCAGGCTCAACTTCTTGATGATGAGATGACGGTGTTTGAGACTGTTGACTATGTTGCAGTTGGTGATATACGTACAAAGATCAGAGATATATTGGGCATGTTCATGTTTGGTGGTGAGGCATCGGATAAGAAGGTGAAGGTTCTTTCTGGTGGTGAGAGAAGTAGACTTGCTATGATTCGTCTTCTGCTTGAACCTGTCAACCTATTAATACTCGATGAGCCTACTAACCACTTGGATATGTTGTCAAAAGATATTTTGAAGCAGGCGATTAAGGAGTTTGAGGGTACTGTCATTGTAGTATCTCACGATCGTCAGTTTCTTGATGGTCTTGTAGAGAAGGTTTACGAGTTTGGTAATAAACGAGTAGTTGAACATCTAGGTTCTATTTATGAGTTTCTTGAGAGAAAGAAGATGGACAATCTAAAGGAGCTAGAGATGGCTTCACAGGGTTCATCAACCAAGCTTGTGGAGAGTGCCTCGGAGAGTAAACTTAATTATGAGGCTCGCAAGGAGTTGCAAAAGGCTATTAGAAAGATTGAGAGATCTATTCTTGACTCTGAGAAGAGAATGGAGAAGATACAGAAGGAGATTGATGCCGTGGAGCTGAAGCTGACAACTGAGGAGGGTGCATCGGATGTTTCTCTATATACAAAGCATGGGGAGCTCAAGAAGAGTCTCGCAGCTGAGGAGGATGTTTGGACTAACTTGACTATTGAGCTGGAGGATCAGCAGTTGGAGTTGGAGTAAATACTATAGATAATTTTCATTGTATAAATAAGCAGGAGTAAAGGATGAGAAACTTTTTTATTGTTTTGTGTACGCTAGCTTTAGCTTCATTGGTCTCATGTAGTAGACCAAATGTCTCGGAGGATGATATACCTGAGACAGAGAGTGTGACGGAGATAACTCAGTTTGGGTTGCCTATTGACTCTTTTGACGTAAAAGATTTTCAGATTAGAAGTGGAGAGAATCTATCTCTAATATTCAAAAACCTTGGTTTTACAGCTTCAATGTCTGAGTCTATATCAAAAGTCTCGTCTTCTGTACTTGATGCTACAAAGTTGCGTGCAGGATTAACATATCATACCTTTAGCTCTAAGGACTCAACTCAGACTATCAAATATATAGTGTTTGGTAAGTCTCAAATTGAGTTTGCTGTGATTGACCTAAGTGGTGATAGTGTGACTGCCTATCCATTTCAAAAGGAGATAACTCTCAAGAGAAAGATGGTTAGTGGTACAATAACATCCTCGCTTTGGAATGCTATACGTCAGGCTGGAGGTGATCCTCTCTTGGCTCTCAAATTATCTGATATTTATGGTTGGGAGATTGACTTCTTTGATGTTAAGCAGGGTGACTCATTTGCTACTATATATAATGAGGCTTATGTAGATGATAGTGTTGCTCTATATATTGAGTCAATAGAGTCTGCAAGATTTGTCCATAGGGATCGTACTTTTAATGCTCTACCTTTTACCCAAGATGGGATTACGGAGTATTTTGATGAGAGTGGAAAGAGTCTAAGAAAGGCTTTTTTGAAGGCTCCTTTAGATTTCTTCCGTATAACATCTAAGTTCTCAAATGGTCGTATGCATCCTGTGCTAAAGATTGTGCGTCCTCACCATGGTATTGATTATGCTGCTCCTGTTGGTACTCCTGTTAAGACAATTGGTGCGGGTACTGTAATAGCTAAGGGTTATGAGAGGGGTGGAGGTAACTACATAAAGGTTCGTCACAACTCGGTTTATACTACTACCTATATGCACCTTTCTAAGTTTGGTGCTGGAATAAAGCAGGGCTCTACTGTTCAGCAAGGTCAGGTTATTGGATACGTTGGTTCGACAGGTTTGTCAACTGGTCCTCACCTTGATTTTAGGGTTCATAAGAATGGTCGGGCTATAAATCCTCAAACAATGGAGGCTCCTCCTTCAAACCCTATAGCTGAGGCTGCACGTGATAGCTTCAATATTGTTAGTGGTGCTCTTATGGCTGAGCTAGAGAGGTATCAACCACAAAGTGGAGAACCTATACTTATAGCTATTGCTGATACAACAATGGAGAGTGGTGCTGGTACAGCTAGAAAGCATGCAATGAATTGATAAGATATATAAAAACGAAAGAGAGAGATGGGGTATTACTACCACCATCTCTCTCTTTCGTTTTTATATATCTTATTACCACCATCTCTCACTCTTCTCTTTTTGTTGATCGAGTTGGAATATCTCACCTATCATAGGCATAACAACAGACTCTATCTCTTCTACATTGTTTAGAGGTTCGTACCAAGGGTGTTTTGCTAGTGCATACTTACTGTTGTGTCCAGCAAATACCATCCTAGGGTTTAGCTCATTGATGGCTTTTACAAGATCCTCTGGCATCAGGTGAATCTGACTCCATGACTTATTGTACTGTCCATTCTCCATGATTGCGATGTCGATGTCTGGAAATCTTTTAGCTATCTCTGCAAAGTGCTTGCCATATCCGCCATCACCACTTAGATAGATGTTCTTATTTTTACCTTCTATCATGAATGAAGCCCAAAGGGTTTGGTTTGATTTGAAGGTTCTTCCAGAGAAGTGACGTGCTGGAAGACAGTGTATCTTAACTGATTCAATAGGTGTGATACTCTCATTCCAATCCATCTCCACAATTTGATCTTCACTATATCCCCAACGCTCGAAGTGTTCACCAACACCTAGTGGGCATATTACCTTTGTCACTCTCTCTCTAAGTTTAGAAACGGTCTCATAGTCTAAGTGGTCCCAATGGTCATGGCTAATGAAGAGGATGTCAATATTTGGCATATCTTCAGCATGATAGATCTCAGTCCCTTTGAATGGCTTATTGAATAGTGAAATAGGTGATGCTTGATCAAAAACTGGATCAACTAAGAATCTCTTGCCAGCGCTTTGAATGAAGTATGATGAGTGACCGAACCATACAACTATCTCCTCATCTATATTTAGGCTGTGTAGGTCACTTTTAACTGCTGTGATACTATTGTTGGGTCTATTGTTGACTCTCTCCTCAAAAAAGAAGTCATACATAAGTTTTGATCTACTGACATCTCCAGTGATCTGTTCTGTGATCTCTTGATTATGGAACTTCCCATCTCTATAGTTAGGAGATCTCTCTATTCTAGCTAATCTCTCTCCACTAGCTGCCCTACCAAACATTGGGAGACTCATATAG
>JBOFEN010000086.1:0-28143 GCA_051648105.1 Bacteroidales bacterium | reverse complement strand
CAGGTATTGAACTAGAAGATGGAGAGATACATGCAGATGCAATCAGCTATGCAGACGAAGATGACCAAAAACAAATTGGTATCGAGATACACTCTGGACGCAATAGAATTGTTCGTAGAATATTCGAACACCTAGGCTACAGAGTTATCAAACTCGACAGAGTTATGTTTGCTGGACTTACTAAAAAGAACCTACCAAGAGGTAGATGGAGACACCTTACTCAAGAGGAAGTTAACTTCCTTAGAATGGGTTCATTTGAATAAATAAACATTTAGAGTGCTCTATTGCGAATGCTATAGGGCACTCTAGATTAAAGATATTTAAAGATGGAACAACTTACACGAATAAAGATTGTCGACGCTCTACAATGTGAGCAATTCGGCTCAACGGTGAATGTAAAAGGTTGGGTTCGTACTCGACGCGGTAACAAAGCAATTAACTTTATTGCACTTAATGATGGTTCTACTATCAACAATATACAGATTGTAGTTGACGTAAATAGCTTCAGTGAAGAACTACTTAAGGCTATCACGACAGGTGCTTGTATAAGTGTTAATGGTATTATCGTTGAGTCACAGGGTCAAGGACAGAAGGCTGAGATTCAAGCGAAAGAGATACTTGTATATGGTACTGCTGATGCTCAGACTTACCCTCTTCAAAAGAAAGGACACACTCTAGAGTTCCTTCGTGAGATTGCTCACCTTAGACCACGCACAAACACTTTTGGTGCTGTACTACGCATTCGCCACCACATGGCTTTTGCAATACATAAGTTCTACAATGATCGTGGTTACTTCTACCTACACACACCAATCATCACCTCTTCAGATGCTGAAGGTGCAGGTGCTATGTTCCAAGCTACTACACTTGACCTAAACAACCCACCACGCAACGAAGAGGGTAATATTGACTATACCCAAGACTTCTTTGGGAAACATGCCAATCTTACCGTTTCTGGTCAGCTTGAGGGCGAGCTAGGCGCAATGGCACTAGGTGCAATCTATACTTTCGGACCAACTTTCCGTGCTGAGAACTCAAATACTCCACGTCACTTGGCTGAGTTTTGGATGATTGAACCAGAGGTTGCATTCTTCGAGATAGAGGAGAACATGAACCTTGCTGAGGATTTCCTTAAATACCTTATCCAATACGCGCTAGACAACTGTAAAGATGATCTTGAGTTCCTAGCAAGCATGTATGATAAAGAGCTTCTTGAGAGACTTCAGTTTGTTGTAGAGAACGACTTCGTTCGCCTTCCATACACAGAAGGTGTAGAGATACTAAAAGCATCAGGCAAGAAGTTCGAGTTCCCTGTTGATTGGGGCACAGACCTTCAGTCAGAGCACGAGAGATACTTGGTTGAAGAGCACTTCAAGAAACCAGTTATCCTAACAGACTACCCTAAAGACATCAAAGCATTCTATATGAAGCAGAATGATGATGGTAAGACTGTTCGTGCAATGGACGTACTATTCCCTAAAATTGGTGAGATCATTGGTGGTTCTCAACGTGAAGAGAGCTACGATAAACTTGTTGCTCGCATCGAAGAGTTAGAGATACCAATGAAAGATCTATGGTGGTATCTTGATACACGTAGATTCGGAACAGCTCCTCACTCAGGTTTTGGTCTTGGTTTCGAAAGACTACTTCTATTTGTTACAGGTATGACAAATATCCGTGACGTGATTCCTTTCCCAAGAACTCCAAACAACTGCGAGTTTTAAGAAATATACAATAGAGGCTATCCCCAATAAATGGAGATAGCCTCTTTTATTATTTTAACCCCTATGCCCTACCCTCAAAAGCCTGTCAGTTGGAGAGTACGACACGTCACCACCAGATATAAGAGGGTAATTATCATCAATATGCCCTATAGGAAAACCAAAAAGTACAGGAAAAGAATATGGCTCAACCATGCTACGTATAAGCTCATAAATAGTTGCACCCATAGATTCATCCTCCTGACAATCACTAAACTCACCTACTATCAAAGCCGATAGCCTCTCAAAGACACCACCTAACCTCAGAGTATGCAGCATTCTCTCTATCTTATATGGAGACTCACTAATATCCTCAATAAAAAGGACAGGATTATCAGTAAACTCAAGAGGATCATAAGGAGTACCATGCAGAGATAATATCATAGCAAGGTTACCACCAACCAATGTTCCGCTAAAAGCCTTCTCTCTATTTAATAGATGATATGAGACACTGTACTGAACACTCCCACTCTGCAAAAGCTCTCTAAGTGCTAATAAAGGGCCATCCTCATCCATAGACTCCGCAATATGCTTAGCCATTGGAGAGTGAATAGAAGCCACACCACACCCATTAACTAATGCATGAAGTGCCGTGATATCACTATAACCAATAATCCACTTCGGGTTATTTATTATTAGCTCCCTATCTATCCTATCTATTAACTGCAATAAACCATATCCACCACGACTACAAAGAATAGCTGAAACACTCCTATCTTGCAAAGCCTGATGAATATCATCAATCCTCTGCTCTATGCTCCCACAATAGCGCCCCATAACACCTAGAGCATTTGGCATCACAACAACATTAAAGCCCCAAGACTCAATCTTGCGAATAGCAATAGCTACATCAGTTGCATTAACTGCACCTGAAGGTGTAATGATAGCAATCGTATCACCAATCTTTAAATTAGCAGGATAGAACATAGTCAAAGTAGTATTAAAAAAAGAGAGTTATGAAGAGCATATCCTCAATAAGGAATAAAGCACTTCACAACCCTCAATATATTATATAAAAACTATATTATGCATCAATCTTAGCATAAGTAGCATTTGCCTCGATAAAATCACGACGAGGAGCTACATCATCACCCATAAGCATAGAGAAGATGTGATCCGCCTCGGCTGCACTCTCGATAGTCACTTGACGAAGAGTTCTTGTCTCAGGGTTCATTGTTGTATCCCAAAGCTGTTCAGCCTTCATCTCTCCAAGACCCTTATAGCGCTGAGTATATACTAATCCCTCATTACCATTAGCGAACTCATCAATAAAAGCACGTCTCTCACGCTCATTCCAGCAGTAACGCTCATTCTTACCTCTTCTACACAAGTAAAGAGGAGGAGTAGCAATATATACATACCCCGACTCAATAAGAGGACGAAGTCTGCGGAAGAATAGAGTCAAGATAAGTGTTGCGATGTGAGACCCATCGATATCAGCATCGGTCATGATAATAACCTTGTGATATCTCAATTTTGATAGATCCAATTCAGCAACGTTAGCCTCAGCATCAAGAAGAATACCTAGAGCATTGAAGATATTCTCAATCTCCTCACTCCCCATCAACTTATCAGAAGAAGCCTTCTCTACGTTCAAGATCTTACCTCTTAGCGGAAGAATAGCTTGGTGCATTCTATCGCGACCCTGCTTAGCCGTTCCACCCGCCGAGTCTCCCTCGACAATGAAAACCTCATTCAACTCAGCCTTTCTGCTAGAGCAGTCAGCCAACTTACCAGGAAGTTTCCCTGGTCCACCAAGAGTAGTCTTCTTTCTTTCATTCTCTCTTGCCTTACGAGCCGCATAACGAGCTCTTGCTGCAAGAAGAACCTTCTCTACGATTAGACGAGCCTCTTTTGGATGCTCCTCTAGGAAGTTAGACAAAGCCTCACTCACTGCCTGATCAACAGCTCCAATAACTTCGTTGTTACCCAACTTAGTCTTTGTCTGCCCCTCAAACTGTGGCTCTGAAACCTTCACCGAGACAACAGCTGTCAGACCCTCTCTGAAGTCATCACCAGTAATCTCTACCTTCTCCTTCTCTAGTATCTTAGAATCATCAGCATACTTCTTCAACGTACGAGTCAATGCTCTACGGAAGCCTGCCAAGTGTGTACCACCTTCAATAGTGTTGATATTGTTCACAAAAGAGTAAACATTCTCGTTAAAAGAAGAGTTATATGACATCGCAACCTCTACAGGTACACCCTGCTTCTCTGTTACGATATGAATAACATCCTCCATCAATGGCTCTCTTGATTGATCAAGGAAACGAACGAACTCTTTCAATCCCTCCTCTGAGTAGTACTCATGAGATTTAAAGCTACCATCCTCCTCCTTAACTCTCCTATCTGTAATCGTCAATCTGATTCCAGCATTTAGGTAAGCAAGATCTCTCAAACGAGCAGCCAAAGTATCATACTTATACTCTGTCTCCTGAAAGATTGAGTCATCTGGTCTAAATGTAACAGTAGTACCAGTGCTATCGCTAACACCAATCTCAGCAACTGGAGATTCAGGTTTACCACAAGAGTACTCCTGCATATATAGCTTACCTTCGCGACGAACCTCTACACGTAGATAAGTAGAAAGAGCATTCACACAAGATACACCCACACCGTGCAAACCACCAGAAACCTTATAAGATCCTTTGTCAAATTTACCACCAGCGTGGAGTACTGTTAGTACCACCTCAAGAGCTGAACGCCCCTCTTTCTCATGAATATCCACAGGAATACCACGTCCGTTATCTACAACGGTAATCGAGTTATCCTCGTTGATAGTAACACCAATTGTGTCGCAATGACCTGCCAAAGCCTCATCAATAGAGTTATCAACAACCTCATAAACCAAGTGGTGAAGTCCTTTTGAGCCAATATCTCCAATGTACATTGCAGGGCGTTTACGTACCGCCTCCAAGCCTTCTAGTACCTGAATACTATCCGCACCATAAGAAGCACCATTCGCTTTATTGATTTCCTCTGCCATAGATATAGTAATTTCTTAAATTTTTAACACAAAAAGTCTCGTTCAGTTCTATGAATAGAACGAACAAAGATACAAAAAACTATTTATTTAAGTAGGGCAATAAAACAATATCAATGACTTATACACGAAAAAAAGGCGAGAGTAACTTCACCGAAGTAACTCTCGCCTTAAAGCGTAGCCCATAGGGGAGTCGAACCCCTCTTTCCAGAATGAAAATCTGATGTCCTAACCGATAGACGAATGGGCCAGCTAAGAACAACTCAAAAGAGCGCTCAACTCCTGGCAAAGCAGAAATATGTCATCACACCACGCAAATAGTGCATTAGTAGCCCATAGGGGAGTCGAACCCCTCTTTCCAGAATGAAAATCTGATGTCCTAACCGATAGACGAATGGGCCGTCCATAGAACTACAAGAGCCCTATAATATCTTAAGCCAACTTAGCGATCTTGATCGCCAATTTAGACTTCAAGTTTCCAGCTTTGTTCTTGTGGATTACATTTTTCTTAGCAAGCTTATCAAGCATTGCACATACAGTTGGATACAAAGTTGTAGCATCCTCTTTAGACGTCATAGCACGAAGCTTACGAACCGCGTTACGAGTTGTCTTAGCGTAATATCTGTTACGCAAGTTACGAACACGCGTTTGTCTAATTCTTTTGATTGATGATTTATGATTTGCCATTTCGACTAATCTCCTTAAATTTTGTTGTTGTACTTAGTAGCCCATAGGGGAGTCGAACCCCTCTTTCCAGAATGAAAATCTGATGTCCTAACCGATAGACGAATGGGCCAATTGATGCAAACCAAGAAGCGACTGACACTAAATCAAGCACCCTCTGTTTTTCAATTGCTCTGCAAAGATAGGACAGATTTCCGAAACGAACAAATCATTACCCTCTTTTTTTTAATCAGCAGAAACACATTTACCGAAAAACAAAACATTACACCCTACCAATCAATAAGTTAGACCAACTTGCAAAATAATGCAAACAGAGAAAACAATAGCATCACAACTAGTAAAATGAAGCAATACGTCACCTATTCGCTCTGAAGTCCTCCTCCGCTGAGGAGACTCTCCAACTGTTCTGGAGTAACATTACGCGTTATCTCACCCTTATAAGCATACGAGATCTTACCCCTCTCCTCACTAACGATGATAGCCTTTGCATCACTCTCTAGGGTAATCCCTAGTGCAGCCCTATGTCGCAACCCCATCTCCTTAGGCAAATTCTGCGTATGCGACACAGGAAGAATACATCCAGCCGACGCAATCCTCCCATCCTTAATGATCATTGCCCCATCATGCAGAGGTGAATTCTTAAAGAATAGACTCTCTATCAATCTCGAAGATATATTTGCATCTATCTCCTCACCCGTATCCCTATAGAAATGAAGATTCATATTCTGCTCAATCACTATAAGAGCACCTATATTCTTCCTTGCCATATTACGACAAGCCATAACAATAGGAATATGCGATATTGCATCCGACTCCTCTTGATGCGGCCTAAGATGTTTAAAAAATTGACGCCACCTCTGATGAGAACCCACAGTAAAGAGGAAGCGTCGTATCTCATCCTGAAACAGAACGATCAATGCCACGCCACCCACACTGATAAGCTTATCCATTATATCTCCAATCAGTCGCATCTGCAAGATATGACTAACGACAATCCACAGACCCGTGATTGTCAATAGACCAATAAAGACACTTATTGACCCCGAAGCCTTCATCAACTTATACATATAGTATAGCAAGCAAGCCACAAGTAAGATATCAATAACATCCTTTATTCCGAAAAACTCAAACATATCACTCCCCCATAATTATTTATTAGTAGAGACTATTTATTTATTGATAGAGCCTGATGAATACGAACCACCTCCACAGCCTCACGCACATCATGAACCCTCAAGATTGAAGCACCCTTAGATAAAGCAAACATATTAAGCGCCGTTGTACCATTTAAAGAGTCCGCCGGTGTAATATCCAAAAGACGATAAATCATTGACTTTCGCGACACACCAACCAAAATAGGGTGGCCCAAAGCCTCAAACTGACCCAAAGAAGCAAGCAACTCATAGTTCTGTGACACACTCTTTGAAAACCCAAAGCCAGGATCAACAATCACATCCGAAATACCCAACTCCCTTGCCCTATCAATCTTTTTAGAAAAATAGTTCAAAACATCTGTTATCAAAGAGTCATACTCACAAAAACTCTGCATAGTCTGGGGCGTACCCCTCATATGCATCATTATATATGGTACCCCAAGCCTTGCAACAGTAGGCATCATCTCACCATCCAACTCCCCACCAGATATATCGTTTATCATATCAACCCCAAACTCCTCAACAGAACGACGAGCTATCTCTGAGCGAAAAGTGTCTATAGAGATAGTGGCCATAGGAGCACGTCGCTTTACAATAGCCAAAGCCCTGCTCAATCTCTCCCACTCCTCCTCGATAGAGATATCTATTGAGTCTGGCCTACTCGAGTAAGCACCTATATCTATTATATCACCACCCTGACTCAATATCTCATCAACCCGCCGCTCTATAGCCTCATCACTACTCGATCGACACCCCTCAAAGAAGGAGTCAGGTGTAGCATTTAGTATACCCATCACTAATGGGCTTGAAAGATCAATAATCCCCCCTTTTACTCTTATAAGCTTTTTCATTATAATTACTAATTAACATGACAAGAGGCACAAAACAGCATGTTTAGACCTTCATTTAACACAAATAATCTTTTTTTCAAGCAAACCCTTTGACAATTTGAAATCTTGTATATCTTTGCAGAAGATGAAAAAACCAATAAACTAATCACACTATGGAAAAAATTGACCAACTAGACAAAAAGATCCTTAAGATCATTTCGCAGAATGCTAGGATTCCCTTTAAAGATGTAGCTGCTGAGTGCGGTGTCTCTCGTGCTGCAATACACCAACGTGTTCAACGTATGGTAGATATGAACGTCATTGTAGGATCTGGATACTTTGTAAACCCTAAGATATTAGGTTATAAAAGCTGCACCTACGTAGGTATAAGACTCGAAAAAGGGTCACTATACAAAGACGTAGTTCCTGAGATGATAAAAATCCCTGAAGTTGTAGAGTGCCACTTCACAACTGGACCATACACTATGCTTGTCAAGCTATACGCAAAAGACAACGAAGACCTTATGGCACTACTTAATGGAAAGATACAAGAGATCAAAGGGGTTATTGCCACTGAGACACTTATATCACTAGATCAAAGTATCAAGCGCGAAGTTGCAATACAAGAGTAACCATCGCCACAAATAATAACACAACGAGAGCTGTAAATCACACCCCACAAAAGGGATGATTTACAGCTCTTGCTCTTCCATCCAAGCAAGAGCTAGCGCTCTATCTCTACCTAATTGAATTTTTAGCTCATCTAGTCCACCCATCTTCCTCTCCTCTCTGAGAAATGCAAGAATCGAAACCTCTAGATACTCTCCATATATCTCCTTATCAAAGTCAAAAAGGTGCACCTCTATACTTAGCCCCCCTTGATCATGAACCGTAGGACGATTACCAATATTCATCATACCCCAGAAGAGCACACCATCATACCATGTAGATACGATATATACCCCCGTACGAGGAATCAACTTATCACAACTACCAAGCAGAAGATTTGCAGTAGGGAAATCTATTGTTCTACCAATCTTAAAACCCTCAACCACCAAGCCACGCATCCTGTATGGATAACCCAAAGCAGTAGCGGCACGCTCTACATCCCCAGCCAAAAGAGCCCTTCTAACATAAGAAGAACTAATAGCATCCTCCCCTACCTTAAATAGAGGAGCTTGACGAATCTCTATGCCCAACTCAGCACCCCAAGCAACATACTCTTCAAAGCCCGAAGCCCTATCTCGACCGAAACGGTGATCATGACCTATATATAGCACCTTAACCCTAAGCTGCTCTACCAAAACCCTACGCATAAATTCATACGCTGTAAGTCGTGATAAATCAGCCGTAAAATGAAGAGAGACACAGTAGTCAACACCTGTCTCCTCAAGATGCTCCATCTTCTCCTCATGAAGAGTCAACAGAGCTGGGTGATAAGTCGAATTTACAACCTTTCTTGGATGTTCCTTGAAAGTTATAACTGCCGAACTCATACCCTTCTCCCTAGCCTCACACGTAATATGGTGTATCAGATGCTTATGCCCACAATGAACACCATCAAAGAAGCCAATTGTTGCAACAAGCTCCTTAGAACTATCAATACTACCCTCCTCGTGAATTATCATACTAAGACATATTTATATTAACACACTCACTTCAACTTAATAACACAGTTATCCAGAGACTCAATACGTGCCAGCGACTCAACGCAAACACCCATCTCATCAAGTCTTCTACGCCCCTCTTGAAAACTCTTCTCTATGACAAAACCCATACCGATAAGCTCTGCCCCCGATTTCTTAACTAGATCTATTACCCCCATAGCGGCATTACCATTAGCCAAAAAATCATCAATAAACAACACCTTATCATCAGGAGTAAGGTAGTCACTACTAATACAAACACTGTAACTCCTATCCTTAGTAAAAGAGTGCACAGAGGTAGACAACATATTGACCATTGTCTTAGGCTCCTTCTTCTTTATAAACACAACAGGAATCTCCAGGAGGTAACCTACCATTATGGCAGGAGCAATACCGCTAGCCTCAATTGTCACAACTTTATTTATATCCTTACCCGCAAAGCGGCGAACAAACTCAACACCAATACTCTTCATCAAGATAGGGTCCATTTGGTGGTTAATAAAACTATCAACCTTCAATATCCCACCTTCGAAACACTTACCATCCTGCAATATACGATCTTCTAGTCTCTTCATTGTGACAAACAGTTTGTTTTATATTATCAATTAATCAAAATAGCTCAATGGAATCTCATTCCGAACTACTGCACTCTTGATCTCCATAGCGTAAACACGCTTAGATTCAAAACTTGTAACTACCATCTTATGTGGAGCATAAACACCCATAAACATACGATAGTTGTCAAACTCCAAGAGATAGTCACTCCACTTACCCGTTTTCTCATCTCTATATTGCGATCTGACCTGCAACACCAAGCCAGAACCCTTAGACACATGCATGCGGTGAGTCTCATTAGCTGCATCATACTGAACAACCCAAGTAGCCACACCACCAATAATACTATCACCATCTAAACGCGACACCAAGCGCTTCTCCTTCCACTGTGCAAAGTTCAATATAGGATTATTATCCTCTTGAGGTATCTTATGCTTAGTCCATATCCCCAACACCTTCACACGAAGGTTATCACCATCCCTAACCATCTCCATGTTAAAACCAAAAAGAGTTGTCTTGCCCCTAAAGCGCTCCATACCCTTTGTGACCACATGAAGCGGGAACTCCCTCTTGTTAAACCTCACAGCAATATCAACCTCTATAGTATTACTCTCTATAATCTGTTCAAGATCTGCAAACTTCGTGATCTCAAAAAAACGATCCTCAAGCTCCATGGGTGTTGGAAGCTTTACCTGAGAGTTCACAACAAGCGAGACGCATAGAAGCAAAAACATAACAAACTTACCTCTCATAAAACAATCAATTTATATATTTGAGCTCTTTTTGACCTATCGGCAACAAAAATAAACCTTTACTTGTTATCTCTATACACTTTACACAAAACAATTCAAAATGAAAAAAAGAAACATCTATCTATCCTTTCTACTTAGCTCCCTAATGATATTAAGTTCAGGGTGCGGAATCTCAAACAAAGCCAAAGGCGGAATGATCGGAGGCGGATCTGGCGCTGCTCTCGGTGCTGGTATTGGGGCTATCGCTGGCAAAGGCAAAGGAGCAGCTATTGGTGCTGCTGTTGGTGCCGTAGTAGGAACAACTGCTGGGGTCCTCATTGGAAACAAAATGGACAAACAGAAAAAAGAGCTTGAGGCTCTAGAGAATGCACAAATTGAAGAGGTTACTGACGACAATGGACTAAAAGCTATAAAAGTGACATTTAGCAGCGGTATTCTCTTTGCTACTGGCAAGAGTGATCTGGGTGAAGCTTCAAGAAATGAACTTTCTAAGTTCGCCATATCTCTTCGCGACAATCCAAATACAGATATAAACATCGTTGGACATACTGACAATACAGGCACAAGAGACGTAAACGAAAAACTATCTGCAAAACGCGCTGAAGCTGTTGCTACATTCCTTGGAAATAGTGGCGTTAGTCGTGCTCGTATGACAACTCTTGGTAAAGCTTTCGACGAACCAGTTGCTGACAATGCAACTCCAGAGGGCAGAACTCAAAACCGCCGTGTCGAAATCTTCATCACAGCAAATGAGCAGATGATCAAAGAGGCTGAGGCTGGAACTCTTAAATAGTTCAATTAACTCAATATTAAAATGGAGCATTACACATTGGTGTAATGCTCCATTTTACTGTTTTGTAAAATCGAAACAGCACCATCAAATTTCAAACTCTGTGAGTTTGAAATCTCTATTTTTTGTATCACCACACTCGTTATTAACATTTAAGTATCCTATTCTTTACGTTAGATTGAAGATATCTCAAATGGTTCACCATAAATTGCAGATTATCTCTAAATTTCGACTCCAATATTAAGATAATACTTTTTGGTGGCGATAGAAACCTATTGCCACCTATCGCCACACCTATCACCACACTTAACAAACTGATACTCATCGGAGGTGGCGATGTGGCGATAGAAACCATCAAGACTAAGAGTCTGTGAGAAGATTTTACCATTTCATTAATAGTGATTTGTTAAATCAAGCCCTCTTTTAACTTCACACCACCAAACCCTCGACAACTCCTATCAGAGAATAAATTTACCCTTAGGCTAATCACTAATTAGCCTAAGGGTTTTGTCTAGTCAGGCAGTGGCTAACTAATGATTAGCCACTGCCTAATTTTGCACTGAGTTGGGGGTATAAAGTCTTTGACTTTTGGGTATAAACTCAAAGACTTCTACCCCAATAGTCACAGCCTTTTGGGTCCACGGATCTGTAGGATAGGAGCTTCGTTACCACTGCGCATTAATAATTCATAATGCTGAATGCATAATTCATAATTGGGGAGATGGTTTTCGCGGATCTAGCAGATTTATTGAATAAACTCTAACCTTCTAACCCATACTTGTCCACGGATCTATAGGATAAGAGCTTCGTTACCACTGCGCAATTATAGTTCATAATGCATAATTCAGCATTTGGGAAATCGCTTCGTGGATCTAGCAGATTTATTGTATAAACTCTAACCTTCTAACCCATACTTGTCCACGGATCTATAGGATATGAGCTTCGTTACAACTACGCAATTTAATCCATAATTTATAATATTGAATTCATGATTGTAACTAGTTAGATGATCTGTTTTGTAAAATTGGTTGAGAGGGGTCGAATTTCAAAGTCTGTGAGAAAAAAATCTGTTTTTTCTATCTACATCTCCTGAGATTAACAATTGAGATGTCTATTGTTTACATAATCAATCTAGATGGTTGATCAAAGGCTACTATAATTAATAATGCAATACTCTATTTTAAGATAAAAAGCATTGGTGTAGATAGAAACCTATCTACACCCTATCTACATCGCTATCTACACCCGTAACAAATTGATAATCACCTGCGGTGTAGATAGTGTAGATAGAAATCATCAAAACTAACACTCTGTGAGGGAATTTTACCGTTTCATTAATAGTGATTTGTTAAATCGAGCAATTAGTTAACGGCACTATCTATTGAATAAAATCAATCATGAGAGTGAAGCGCTCACTGAGTAACGAATAGTGCGAGGCAGAAATTACAATGATATAGAAGGTATAGACAGCTTGGAGAGTTTTAATAATATCCACAACAACCAAACAGAATAAAGGTAGAATAGTATATCACACTCTACCATTTTAATAAACGACTACTCAAACCATTCAATATAAAGATTATCTTTGCCGCAAAACCAAACGTAAACATATATATGATAAATAGTCTGCCATACACCCTTTCGAGTGGTAAGAACAATAAGTTCCTATACTACATGTCGAACTACATCTCATATGCAATTCCTCCATTCATATATAGATCACTACTAAAACACAAGGTAAAGAGTTTCTATAAGAGAGCCGAGCAGGACCCATCACTTATAGAAAGACTCAACTACTACAATAAACTAGAGGCAAACACCAAGCTCGAACCAAAAGAGATGCTTCATAAACTAAGCTCTCTGAAGAAATCCAAAGATTACGCCTCAGTATACTACTTCGACTCATTCGAATACACAAGATACTTCCCACAGTCACTACTTTGGGCTTTCGCTTTTGGGGATATAACACACACACCCCAGGCACCAGCCATAGTGAAGAGCAGACCAATTGGTGATCACAACCAAAACTCCGTTCTGATGAAGCTCAACAAGATCCGACACTTCATCTTTGTAAAGGACACCATACCATTCAAGGATAAGATGGATATGGCTATCTTCAGAGGGAAGGTGGACAATAAAGAGAGTCGCATAAGATTCATGGAGCTATACTTTGGCAATAAGATGTGCGATCTTGGAAACATCCACAAGAGGAGCCAATGCCCTCAAGAGTGGATCACTCCTAAGATGACCATCAAGGAGCACCTAAACTATAAATTCATTCTGGCTCTAGAGGGGAATGACGTTGCAAGCAACCTAAAATGGATCATGTCCTCAAACTCCATCGCTGTGATGCCTAAACCAACCTATGAGACTTGGTTCATGGAGGGAAGACTAATTCCCAATGTGCACTACATTGAGATCAAGGAGGACTACTCAGATCTAGAGGAGAGAATGAACCACTATATCCAACATCCCGAGGAGGCACAAATGATTATTGATAATGCAAACAAATATGTAGAGCAGTTCAAGGAGAGAGAAAACGAAGAGCTGCTATCAATAATGGTGCTTCACAAATACTTTACATCAACAGGACAATTATGAAAATTTCTATCGCTATACGTACATTAGTAACACTCTTATCTCTTCTTATCCTCAACGCTTGCGCAAACATAGGAAGACCATCGGGGGGGCCTCGTGACTACGACCCACCAATATTCCTAGGCAGCATACCAGCGCCCAATGAGACCAACTCTACAAAGAAAAAGATCGAGTTGGAGTTCAACGAGATTATTCTTGTTGAGAAGATATCAGAGAAGGTGATAGTATCACCTCCGCAAAAGGCTATGCCCGTGATCAGAACTAGCGGTCGCAAGGTTTATGTAGAACTAAACGATACGCTACTAGAGAACATGACCTACGTAATAGACTTTGCTGATGCCATAGTTGACAACAACGAGAAGAACCCGCTGAACAACTTCGCCTTTGCATTCTCTACGGGTAGCCATATAGATACGATGGAGATCTCTGGGATGCTACTCAATGCAGAGAATCTTGAGCCTATAACAGGTATGATGGTTGGGCTAACGAATGACAATAGCGACTCAACCTTCACCAAGGTACCATTCTCTAAGATCACTCAGTCCGACATATATGGTAGATTCACTGTTAAGCATATCGCAGACACAACCTACCAGATCTTTGCGCTGAAAGATATCAACAGAACCTACACCTTCGATCTTCCAAATGAAGAGATAGCCTTTGCTGACTCATCATACAGATCTACACCATATCTTATGGAGGTGAGTGACACTCTATTCTCACCACTTGGCGTGGTAGATAGCATATTCACCCACAAGGAGTATAGATACAAACCCGACGATATACTTCTACTCTCCTTCAGTGAGGATTTTCAGATGAGATACCTAGATAAGTCTGAGCGCAGACAGAGAAATAAGATATCACTATTCTTTACCTCACCT
This sequence comes from Bacteroidales bacterium, assembly GCA_051648105.1. Classification (GTDB taxonomy): domain Bacteria; phylum Bacteroidota; class Bacteroidia; order Bacteroidales; family UBA7332; genus UBA7332. The sequence continues at coordinate 13,510 of JBOFEN010000086.1, read as the reverse complement.
ACGGACTCACTCCCTGAGATAAAACCAATAAACTTCATCTCAGATAAATGGAATATAGTTGAGAGAAGTATAGGCAATGACACCATACACTATTGGATAGTTGACTCATTGGTTGCTAAGATGGACACCATACTCCTCGAGACAACCTACTTGAGAACAGATTCGACTATGGCTCTATCTGCATTGACAGATACTCTTCGTTTCACCTTCCGTGATGCCCCTCCCCCAAAGAGGGATAGTAAACGTAAGAAGGATGAAGAGGAGGAGAAGCCTAAGATGAGCTACTTCGAATTCTCCTCTAAACTAAGTGGCACAATAGATATATATGAACCAGGCTACTTGAGGTTCACTCAACCTATTGACTCAATCAATATAGAGGGGATAAAGCTCGAAGTTAAAGTAGACACTCTATGGGTGCCAACTGATTTCACAATAGAGATTGACTCTCTATCCAAGAGTAGACTTCAAATAGTGAAGAAGTGGGAGGCGGCTAATGAGTATCAGCTAAGAATTGACTCTGCTTCAATCTTTGACCACTTCGGACTACACAACAATCAAGCCCAACAGCTCTTTAAGGTGAAACCCCTTGAGGAGTACGGAGGACTTTTCTTAACTATTAAAGGTATACCTGATAGCACAGCCGCCTTTGTAGAACTACTATCCAAGGATGACAAACCTGTAAGAAAAGAGGCGGTAGTGAATGGAGAGGTGGAATTCTTCTATCTTAGAGCCGACACCTACTTTGCTAGAATTATTATTGATCAAAACGGGGATGGCAAGTGGACTACTGGTAACTGGAGTGAGCGTAGACAGCCCGAACCTGTATACTACTATCCAGGATCATTCCTACTGAGACAGAACTGGGACGTGGAGCAGGATTGGGATATATTGGCAACTCCATTAGAGAAGCAAAAGCCTAAGGAGATCACCAAGAACAAACCTAAGGAGGTAGATCTTAATGCTGAAGATGAGAACTCTCGCAAGCAGAATAATCAAGGTAATAGCAATAGCCTTGGTGGTTTCGGTAGTTCGAACAATAGTAGTAACTCACTTGTTAATTCGGGTAGAAGATAGTCATCTATAATAAACCCTATTATATGAAAAGAGTCGTTACAACCATACTACTGATAATAGCTATCACAGCACCCTCTTTTGCTGTAGCTGGAAAACAGCTCTCTTTTGCCCCTGATGCAAAGGAGAGCTTAAACTTCGACGTATACTTTCAGTGGGGATTTATCTGGAAGAAAGCCGGCACTGCAATCCTAACACTAGAACCCGACTACTACAATGGTGATAGAGCTTTGCTCATGAAATTGGTTGGGCGTACAACACCTGCTTTCGACAAGGTAACTAGAGTACGAGATACCCTAATAGCCTACACCACACCTGAGCTTAAACCACTATTCTATTCAAAGGTTGTACACGAAGGGAATTATAGAGCCACTGATAAACTAAAGTATAAATACCCAAAGAATGGCAACATTTCAGATATAGATGCTCACGTACAGTTATACCGTAAAAGTGGACTAAAGCATGATACTATCATTGCAACGAAAGCACCCGCTTTTGATATGCTATCCATTTTCTACCACCTAAGGTCTCTTGATATGTCTAAGGTGACAATAGACGAACCTTTGCCAGCAACCATCATATCAGGTAGACATGCAGTAAAGATTAGTGTAACATATAAAAAGGAGGACAAATATAAGTCCCCATCTGGTAAGTTATATGAGTGTTACTACTTCCGAATACAGTTCTACGATGAGAATGGTAAGATAGACAAATCAGATCTAGTTGAGTTCTGGATGAGCCGTGACTCACAAAGAATACCTGTACAGATGGCAGGCAAACTAAAGATAGGGTACCTAAGAGCTATTATTGCAGATTAACACTCATTTGCTAAGTTGATACAGTCAGTTACACAACAAATATGTACATTTGCCCCCCTATTTTCAGAATAACAGAACATATAACAAACTACACAAAATGAAAAAGATCGCTTCAGTTGCAATTATTGCAGCAGCTGCTTTGGCTTCAAACGCTAACGCACAATCTTACGAGTGGGGTATCGGTGCTCACCTAGGTCCAAACATGGGTTTCACTGCTAAGAAATTTATCAGCTCTCGTAGCGCTCTTGAGGGTATCTTCTCTTATGATCTAAGCTGCAACGCTCCTACATTCTCTTTCCTTTACGAATATCACATTCCATTGGCTAACTCTTTCAACATGCTTATGGGTGGTGGTATGAACATCGGAGCACAGCACGTAGGCAAACACCGCGATGGAGCTGACTTCTTGATCGGTGTATCTCCAGTTCTTGGTCTTGAGTACAAAGTAGCTAGCGCTCCTCTTGCTCTTGGTTTTGACTACCAACCACAACTTAACTTTGCTGGTCACTCTGTATGGGATAACTTCGCATTCAAAGTTCGCTACGCATTCTAATCAACCTGTTTGATTGAAATATATAGGTGGGGGATTACTAGATATATGTCTAGTAATCCCCCACTCTTTTTTTGTAAATATCTCTCACAACGCCTCTCAATATAATACAACACTGAACTACCCCATCTTTAATGAATAGATGATCGGATTGTTAAATCTATTAACCAAAATTAATCACATAAAAGGGTGATTTTAGCAGGCCAGCTAACAATCAAGAAACATAAAAATAGAATTACAGATAGAGGCCTTCTAACATAATACCGTGATACAAAGCACCATGCAAAACAGAATCACATATATACGATTTGACACTCAAACATTACAAAAGCTCACTTTGCAGTAAAAATAAACGCTTTTTTATTTTTATTACACAACAAAATCACCGATTGCCGTGAAACTGTTAATAGTTTAAAACTAGACCTTTGCCCAATAAAATAATATAAAATAAGCATAGGCCTATGAGAACGCTATTTACTATCATCAATCAACGCCTCACATCAAGAGGAACCCTTTCCAAGATTTTAACCCTTACTACTTTCATCTTCTGCTGCATCTCTTCTGCTAACGCGGAGAAGGTGGAGACGGTGTTGTGGGAGGATAATACAATACATACTATTGATAAAATAGAGAAAACTATTGAAACAGCAATAGAGCTTTATCACAAAGACCTCCTATCTATTGTGTATAATATAGACGTAAAGAAAGGTAGTCATTATGCCGAGATTAAAGTGTATGTACAAAGTTGGGATATAAACAACGAATATATAGGTGAAACACTTGGATTCACTGGAACTCATAGTAATACTAGCAACAACAATATCGGTTTGATAAGCACTCCTCAGAATTGCAATAAATACAAGCTGATCTTAAAGACAATATCTAGTCATAATAATGATAATCAGCTAACAAACCTCACCATCAAAGCCAACACAGCCCTACCAGAAAACCTAGAGCTAGACTACAGAGGCGAGAAGAGTGTGACTGTTAAATGGGATACTGAGCTACCTGATCAGAGACAGAGATTTAGAGTAGCACTTGAGAACAATGAAGGAATAAACTTAACTGACGTTATTACAACAGACTATAACGCAACTCTTGATCTTCCAACAATGAGACCTCAAGGATATTACGTTAGAGTATATAGCCTTGGTGATGGCATTAACAATGCAAATACCATGGGAACTACACAAACAGAGCTCCTAACTTACTCAAAATCACTTTTTTGCTTACCGTCAAATAATGCATCTGTATCGCTTTGGGGAAGTGGTAAATTCATCATCAATCTTCTTAATGCTTCTGGTAAAATAGTTACTACACAAGATATTACTATTCAGAATAGTGGTACAACATCCCACTTCAAGAGAGACGACGACCCTAAAACAGCAACACACCTAGATAATGAGTACCGCATACAGGTTGTAGCAGCAGGAATTACATCTTCACTTTCAGAAGATCTTATAAGAAATTCTGAAAATCAAGTCTATGAAAACGAAGGATACCTAGCACAGCTAGTTAGTGATATTAAAGGAGAATACAATGATAAGTTTGAGCTAGCTGAGACATTTGAAGATGGAACAGTGAGATTGGCAAGTACTATTCCAACCATCATCTACGAAAACGAGACTGTTGAGTTCAACTTGACTCCTCAGACAAAACATATTGATCTTAGAACAGATGAGTTAGCAACACAGGGAGGCTACCAAGCAGTTATTAGATTCCAAACAAGAAAAAGTGAGGATAAGAACAATCCTAAGCTCCAGTTCTTCGTTGCGGATATGAATAACAATATCCTTACATCAGTAACTGCTCCTACAATATCTGTAACAAGCAACACTTTTGTTGACAAGGTTGCGACACTAACAATACCATCAACAATAACTGTACCCCACAAGATCATCATCAGATGTTCTGTTGAAAAAGGAAATCCACACAACACATGTTACGTTAAGGATCTTCGCATCTCTAGACATGATAACATTGCGACAAACCTACAACTAAGCAGCTGTGGAAACTGCCTAAATGTGAGCTGGGATATCGCAAACGTGGATGAAGCAATAAACAACTGCTACGCTGTTCAAGTGTTAGATGAGACAGGAACATTCTTTAGAGCTCAATCTGCAGAAACAACAGAAAATAATGCAACTATTTCACTAGATGACGACAATATTAAAAGTGGTATCTATAAGTTGAGAGTTATTACTCTAGGAGAAAATGGAGTTGGCTTGGGTATTTCAGCAATGAGAAACTTCACATACATCAAAGCTGGTGATACCTTCGACACTGGTTCTACAACGAACATAGACTACCTAATGCTTGGTCTTGAGGATAACGGAAATATTGGTGCTTTGAACAAAGTAGCTCAAATGACTACGACAAACACCGCACTATCTGTTAACAAAGTCGCTCTGCAGCTTAAAATCACTTCTGGTCAGTACTACTTCGTTAGCTTCCCATTCCAGCCAGACCAAGTGCTTGTAAATTGTGATGAAGCTACACATAGAAAGAACATTCTTCTTCGCAGCTTCAACTCTGAAGGTTATTCTAACAATCCAAGTAGCTTCAGTACATCATACCCTGTAATGGGTGATGGCACAACAACAATGCCATTCAATGAGATAGACAGAGGCAACGGTTACCTTCTATCTGTAAACAATAGTGTTACGGGTGGTGTAAAAGGTGAAGTATTTGTTACCATTATTGGTAATGTTTCAGAACAAGATAGCAGATATATAAACTACAATCTTCAGGAACTTGATGTACAAGGAGCTTCTGTTATTGACGAAGAGAGTGGTGACGGATATGGTTTCAAAGGCTGGAGCCTTCTTGCAAATCCATTCCCTCGTACATTCACACTAGAGAATAACTTCTATGTGTCTGTATACAAGATACCATCCGCATCAAGCACAAGTGGAAGTGATGATGGTAAGGTTTCTCCTGCAGGATATAGCGTATACAGAAATACCCCTAACGACACCATACCTGCTTTTGTTCCATTCTTCGTTCAGTCGGATGCTGCTACATTTGCAATGAAACCAAGAGTAATATCTTCTTCTGCTGCTGCTGCATTTTCACAAGAGCTAAGACTTAGCCTTAGTGATGGTAGCTCATTTGATGAAGTTATCCTAAATCTTGACGAAGAGGCTTCACAGTTCTACACTATTGGTAAGGATCTAGTTAAAATGAGTTCTCTAGGCTCTGGTGTTCCACAGATCTCTAGCCGCATAGGTAACGAAAATCTTGTCGTTAGAGCTCTAACTAATGAGATGGCCGAAGAGGGTGTTCCGGTTGAGCTATTTATAGGAAAGAGCGGAAAACAGTCTCTATCTATTGCTAGTAGCGAGTGGAATGGTGAGTATGAATACATCGTTCGCAACGAGAATGGTGAAGAGTTCGCTCTTAACAATGGGGTATATGAGTTTGATGGTGTAGCTGGTCAGACGGCTAAGGTGACATTCATCGCTCGCACAATGCCTCTAAGCGTAGAGGATGCAAAAACTCAGAAGGTGGTTGTTTCACAGATAGGTGATGCTATTGAGGTATCTGCTCCTGAAACTATAGAGAACATTAAGCTATTCAACCTTAATGGTTCACTAGTTAAAAACTCTACTCCAATGAGTCAGACGAGCACAATCAAATCAATTGCTACTGGTGCTTATATAGTAGAGATAAATATGGCAACATCTAGAGAAGTTGTTAAAGTAGTAATCCAATAATAGAAAACCATCGTATGAAAAAAGTAATATATAAATTATCTATTGTAGCTGCATTGACAGTTGTGGGTACTACTAATATTAATGCTCAATATTCGTCAAGCGAAGAGTACAGACCATTCTCTAACAGCTCTCCTTATTCAATTGAAGAGGAGGATCTAGGATTCGGGGACGCTATTAGTGGACCTGGTATTGAGAAAACTCCAATTGGAGATGGTTATGCGGCAATTCTTCTACTAACAATTCCTTACGCTATATATCTATATCGTAAGAGAAAAAGCAGAAGTGCAAAATAAAAATAAGGTGAATATTATATCAATATGTTGGGAGGAGCTATACTGATCAGTATAGCTCCTCCCTCTATTTTAGTGTAACGGTACCATTATAGCCAACATGCATGGGCATAGTTAAAGATTACATAATTAAACATAGCCAAATCGATACTCTTGGGAAGCATGAGCGGTAGCAAGTGACAAGACAGAAGTGAGATCACCGTACATTTGGTATCATAATAGAAGTAATATAGTTATAAATAAGAAGATTGACACTTTTATGCTATAAAACAGTGACATATCACACATTGTAAAGAAAAATTCATATAAAATAAATAACAAAATCACCGTAAACCGTGAATTCGTCAATAAACTTAAAGAGGACCTTTGCCCAATAAAACTAAAATCAAAAACAGAGGCCTATGAAAACTCTCTTTACACTCATCAAGAAAACTACTTCTTCCTACAGATTAAATCTTAGGGTCTTAACTATTCTTACTATCTTATTATCCAGCTTTAATTTAGCTAAGGCTGAGGTTGTTGAGACGGTGTTATATAGCCAGAGTGGTAACTTCGAAATCGGCAGCAACAATGAAACTACTCTATTCACCTCTGAAGACCTTTATCATAAAGATGGGACGAACATTACCTATTCAATTAACTCAAACAGCTGGGGTAGTGGTTTATTTGTTAGTATTAGAGTAAATATTTACACCATTAGCTATGATATCAATGGTAATATAATCCCAATTAATGGCCAGAATGAATATTTATCAGATAGCAGACCACATAGTGAGAATACAACAAACACAAATATTAGCCTAGTTATAGCGGAGAATTGTAATAACTACAAGGTAATAATAAAAGGCCAAAGAAGTGGAATACCCATATGGAGTACCCCTAAGGTATTCAACACCTCCATCAAAGCCAACACAGCAATTGCAGAAAACCTCAAACTATCATATAATGGAGAAGATAGTGTAAATGTAAGCTGGAGCAACCCTCTTCCAGATCAAAGACAATACTTCATTGCCGAACTACTAAATAGCGATGAAACAGAAAATTGGTTTAGTGAAGTAACAGAGGGGAATAGCACAACTGTAACCCTGCCATCATCTACAGAGAGCTATAAAATACGAGTACTTAGCTATGGTGATGGCCAAAATAAGAATAATTTCGTTGGTGAGTCTGAAAAGCTTGACATAATAAAGACCAACACCACCACTTCTAGATTCTTTATGCCTGCCGAAAATTTAACAGTACGACTAAGAGGGCGCAATAAGTTCTATGTAAATATACTTAATGCATCTGGGGACATAACCAAAACAGATAGTGTCACACTAGGTAGCGAAAATGGGTTCGTAGGTAGAGTTGTTACATTCATTAGGGATGCAAACAGCAGCACTCCTACCCTACTTGACAATGAGTTCCAAGTTCAGGTAATAGGAGAAAACGCAGAGTCTACTCTTGCTGAGGCTCCTTTTATATCAGTAGGAGAGAATGTATACAATGAGAACTACCTGGCACAGCTGGCAAGTAGTATCAATGGCTCGTTCAACGACAAGTTTGAGCTTATTGAAACTCTTGAAGATGCTACTACCCTTTCAAATACAAGAACTACTATATACGAAAACGAGGAGGTTGTGTTTGCCCTAAAAGGAAGTACTAAACACATTGACCTTCTATCTCCACAGATAGCTACTACTGGTGGTTATCAAGCTGTAGTTAGATTTGATGCATACAAGAGTAATGAGGGACACAACCCTAAGCTTGAGTTCTTCATTGCCGATATGAACAACAACATAATAGCTGATATTACTGCTCCTTCTTTGATTGTTGAGGATAAAATATTCACGGACAAAGTTGTAACTATTGCTATTCCTAGTACTATTAATGTTGCTCATAGGTTGATCATCAGGTGCTCTGCATACGATAAGCAGAATCCTAATGTCACTTGTACTCTTAACAAGCTTAGAATATCTCGCCACGATAATATCGCAACAAACGTGCAACTGAACAGCTGTGGTAATAACCTTAATGTTAGTTGGGATATAATCAATAGTGACCCAAGTATCACCAATCAATATATAGTACAAATTCTAGGTGAAACTGGTAAAACCTGGATCGCTCAGTCTGAAGCCGTATCAGGTAACTCAACTTCTATATCTCTAGATAATGATTTCAGAACTAGTAGAAGTTACACTGTTCGTGTGATGACTCTGGGTGCAAACAACACTAACCTTGGGGTTTCAGCTCTTAACAATTTCGTATATATTAAGGCGGGTGAAACATTAGATGTTAATACAGTTTCGAGCATACAACTACTTCTATTGGGTATCGAGGATAGTGGTTTGGGTGCCCTGAATAGAGTAGCTCAATTAACTACTTCAAATGAGAATCTATCTGTAAACAAAGTGGCTCTTCAATTGAAGATTACTTCTGGACAGTACTACTTCACTAGCTTCCCTTTCCAACCAGACCAAGTGTTTGTTAACTGTGATGAGGCTACTCATAGAAGCAATATCCTACTTCGTAGTTTCAACTCTGAGTCATATTCGAATAGTCCAAACAGCTTTAGTGCTTCATACCCTGTTATGGGTGATGGGACAAGCACAATGCCTCTTAGTGATATAGAAAGAGGTAAAGGTTACCTTCTATCCGTAAATAAAAGCGTGACGGGTGGTACAGCAGGAAATGTGCATGTTACCATCACTGGTAATGTTTCAACCCAGACTAGCAGATATATAAATTACAACCTACAGGAACTTGATGTGCAGAGTGCTTCTGTTACTGATGAGGAGATTGGTGACGGTTATGGTTATAAAGGCTGGAACCTTCTAGCAAATCCATTCCCTCGTACATTCACACTAGAGAATAATTTCTATGTGTCTGTATACAAAATACCATCTGCATCAAGCACAAGTGGAAGTGAAGATGGTAAAGTTGCTGCTGCTGGATATAGCGTATACAGAAGTACCCCTAACGACACCATACCTGCATTTGTTCCATTCTTCGTTCAGTCGGATGCTGCTACATTTGCAATGAAACCAAGAACAATCTCTTCTTCAGCAGCTGCAGAATTTTCTCAAGAGTTGAGACTAAGCCTAAGTGATGGCAATTCATTTGATGAAGTGATATTAAACCTCGATGAAGAGGCTTCGCAGTTCTATACAATTGGTAAGGATCTAGTTAAAATGAGTTCTCTAGGCTCTGGTGTTCCACAGATCTCTAGCCGCATAGGTAACGAAAATCTTGTCGTTAGAGCTCTAACTAATGAGATGGCCGAAGAGGGTGTTCCTGTTGAGCTATTTATAGGAAAGAGCGGAAAACAGTCTCTATCTATTGCTAGTAGTGAGTGGGACGGAGAGTATGAGTACTTCGTTCGCAATGCAAATGGTGAAGAGTTTATTCTAAACGATGGTGCATATGAGTTTGAAGGAGTAGCTGGTAAAACAACTAAAATCACATTCTTCGCTCGCACTATGCCACTAAGCGTAGAGGATGAAATAGAGCAAAGAGTAGTTGTTTCGCAACTTGGGGATGCAATTGAGATATCTGCTCCTGAAACTATAGAGAACATTAAGCTATTCAATCTTAATGGCTCACTAGTTAAGAGCTCTACTCCAATGAGTCAGACGAGCACAATCAAATCAATTGCTACTGGCGCTTATATATTAGAAATAAATATGGCAACATCTAGAGAAGTTGTTAAAGTAGTAATACAATAATAGAAAACCATCGTATGAAAAAAGTAATATATAAATTATCCATTGTAGCTGCATTGACAGTTGTGGGAACTACTAATATAAAAGCTCAGTATTCATCCAATGAAGAGTACAAACCTTTCTCTAACAGTTCTCCTTATTCTTTTGATGAGGAAGATCTAGGATTCGGTGACGCTATTAGTGGACCTGGTATTGAGAAAACTCCAATCGGAGATGGATATGCTGCAATTCTTCTGCTAACAATACCTTACGCTATATATCTATATAGAAAGAGAGCAACTACGCAGTATTGATAAAAAAGAAATTGTTTACGGAGCGAGTCGGGTTACCTTTTGGAATAACTCTACTCGCTCTTCTTTTATGGGTATTAACCGAAGAAATTAGTGGGCTATTCATAGATAGACTCGACAACTAAATTAAGCAAGATTTCAAAACTACATCTTAATATATAGGTTCTTTATCGATAAAAAAAAGTATTACAAAGAGGATTTAAGCAATTAATTCACGGTATACCGTGAATTAATTGCTTAAAATCACGGTATACCGTGAATAAACAGTAGAATCAAAGCTAGACCTTTGTTCGATAAAATAAACAAAACAAAGACGCCAATGAAAACAAGTGCTACCTCATTAAAAAAAGAAAGCTATTTAAGGTATGACCTTATCAAATCTACCATTATCTTTCTTTTATTTACCGTATGCAGTTCAAATCTATTTTGCCAAACGATTCCTTCAGAATTATATAAACAAGATGAGAGATCTCCATTCATAGTAGAGAGTATAGAATACTCAACATTATATGAATCTGACACCCTATACCACAAGGAAAACCTTCAAATATATTATGAGGCTATTGGATTTAGCGATGATGCTCCAGGAACAAGAGTACAACTATCCTCCTCTATAGATATAACAACCTATTATATAGACGGAAATGAAGAGAATAATAGTATCGAATTCATATATAGAACAAATACTAATCAAACCATTCCTGATATAATTATCCCCGATGAATGTGTGGGTTATAAAATAACAATAAGGGCTAAATCTGAAGGATATATTACGAGTGCACCTAGAATAAGAAAAACATATATATCTGCTATTGCAGCAACTCCTAAAGAGATAGAAGTTGAGAGAGTTGGGGACAACAGTGTGTATGTTAAATGGCAAAGGGACATAGAAAACCAGAGACAGAAATTTGAGGTTGAGCTACTAAAAAATGATGGGAGTTCACTATCCCCTAAAGTAGTAAGCTCTGTCACTGAAGGAAATGAAGCTAAGTTCGAATATCCATTAACCGTAGGCAATCATAAGATTAGAGTTAATCTATATGGAGATGGTGAGAACAAAAGTAGCACTATATCAAGCACTGAAACAGTAGAACTCCTTTATCGCTCTACATCACAATTTCTCATGTCTACTAGATCAGTAATAATTAACCTATTAGGTATTGGTGATTATAAGATAAATATTCTTAATGCTTCTGGGAGAATAACGCATAGTAAGAATATTACCCTTGAAAAGGATAGCGTAACAAGAACAAAAATAATAAGAGATGGAGCAACTGATACAGAAACTCTATTGGATAATGAGTTTCGTGTTCAAGTAATATCAGAAAATCTAGAGAGCTCTCTAAAAAGAAACCCCATAATAACTACTGGTAATAATTTATACGATGAGATTCATTTAGCACAGTTAGCTAGCAACATAGCAGGTGTGTTTACTGACAAATTTGAGTTTGAAGAGACTATGATAGATAGTCCCACAACCCTAAACTCAGCAGAACTTTTTCAGAAAGAAATAATTGAGTTCAAACTTAAAAATAGCACTAAGCAGATAGAACTTAGAACTGACACATTCGCAACTGAGGGAGGATACCAAGCAGTTATACGACTTCAAGCAATGAGGAGCAACAATGGACATACACCTAAATTAGAATTCTTTGTTGCTGATATAAACAACAATATCATAGCAGATATTCCTTCTAATATAATCCTAGTAGAGAATTTGACGCTAGTTGACAAAGTAGTCACTCTATCTATACCTAGCAGTGTTAATACACCTCACAAGATAATCATTAGATGTACTTCGGACAAACAGAATCCAAACGTCACATGTACGATTAAGAATCTAAGAATCTCGAGACACAATAATATAGCGACTAACATTCAACTTAGTAGCTGTGCCAACAAGCTAAACCTTAGTTGGATTATTCCAGAGGGGGTAGACTCTCACAATAATAACTATTTTGCACAGATTCTTGACGAGACAGGTTGTTGGACTATAGAAAGATCTAACATTGTTACTGAAAATAAAGTTTCAATATCTCTTGATCAAATCAACCTAAAATCTGGCACATACAAAATTAGAGTAATATCAAGGGATAAAGAAAAACTCAGACTAGGGACATCTGCTCTCAAAACCTTCACCTACATAAAGGCAGGTGATAAATTTGACACTGGATCGACAACTAGCATAGACTACCTTATGCTTGGTCTTGAGGATGATGGCAACATCGGAGCACTAAATAAAGTAGCTCAAATGACTACGACCAACACTGCACTATCAGTTGACAAAGTAGCTCTGCAGCTTAAAATCACTTCTGGTCAGTACTACTTCGTTAGCTTCCCATTCCAGCCAGACCAAGTGCTTGTTAACTGTGATGAGGCTACTCATAGAAGCAATATCCTACTTCGCAGTTTCAACTCTGAGGCTTATTCGACTACTCCAAATAGCTTTAGTGCATCATACCCTGTTATGGGTGATGGGACAAGCACGCTACCATTTAGCGAGATTGAGAGAGGCAAAGGCTACCTTCTATCTGTGAATAACAGCGTTACGGGGGGTATAAAAGGGGACGTATATGTAACTATAGTAGGTGATGTTTCAAACCAATCTAGTAGATATATAAACTACAACCTTCAGGAGCTTGATGTACAAGGTGCTTCAGTCATTGACACTGAGAGTGGTGACGGATATGGTTTCAAAGGATGGAGTCTTCTCTCAAACCCATTCCCTAGAAAATTTGGTCTAGAGAACAACTTCTATGTATCTGTATACAAGATACCATCCGTATCAAGCACAAGTGGAAGTGATGATGGTAAGGTTTCTCCTGCAGGATATAGCGTATACAGAAATACCCCTAATGACACCATACCTGCTTTTGTTCCATTCTTCGTTCAGTCGGATGCTGCTACATTTGCAATGAAACCAAGAGTAATATCTTCTTCTGCTGCTTCTGCATTTTCACAAGAGCTAAGACTTAGCCTTAGTGATGGTAGCTCATTTGATGAAGTTATCCTAAATCTTGACGAAGAGGCTTCACAGTTCTACACTATTGGTAAGGATCTAGTTAAAATGA